>CANFXR010000015.1 GCA_947451035.1 Burkholderiales bacterium | reverse complement strand
GCTGGGCCATGACGCCGGCGGCCAGCGTGAGCGGCTTCTACATCGCCCACCCCGAGGCCAGCTACTTCAACGTCGGCAAGATCGGCGACGACCAGTTGGCCGACTGGGCGCGGCGCAACGCGCTGTCGCGCGCCGAGGCGCAGCGGGCCCTCGCACCGCTGCTCTGAGCGCTGGCGGTCAGTCGACCGCCAGCGCCCGCCGGTATTGAATCGCCTCGGCCACGTGCGCCACGGCCACCGCGTCGGCGCCCGCCAGGTCGGCGATCGTGCGCGCCACGCGCAGCACCCGGTGCTGGCTGCGCGCCGACCAGCCCAGCCGGGCGGCGGCCGTTTGCAAGAAGCGCGAGGCCGCGTCATCGGGCGTCGCGTGGCGGTCGATCGCCGCACTGTCGAGCAGCGCATTGCTGCAGCCTTGGCGCGCGGTCTGGCGCTGTCGTGCGAGCGCAGCGCGTGCGGCCACGGTCGAACTGGCTTCGCCATCGGGCGCTGCGGCCAGCACCTGTGGCGCCACGGCGGGCACCTCGACCTGCAAATCGATGCGGTCGAGCAGCGGCCCGCTGAGCCGTCCCTGATAGCGTGCAATCACATCGGGGCTGCAGCGACAAGCGCGCAGCGGCGAGCCGGCGTGGCCGCACGGGCACGGGTTCATCGCGGCGATCAGCGCAAAGCGCGCCGGAAAGTCGGCCTGCCGCGCCGCGCGCGAGATGGTGATGCGACCGGTTTCGAGCGGCTCGCGCAGCGCTTCGAGGGCCGCGCGGGGGAATTCAGGCAACTCGTCGAGAAACAGCACGCCGTGGTGGGCGAGCGAAATCTCGCCCGGCCGCGGCGGTGATCCGCCGCCCACCAGCGCCACCGGCGAGGCGGTGTGGTGCGGCGAGCGCAGCACCCGCTCACGCCAGCGGGCCGCGTCGAAGCTGCCGATCAGGCTCAGCACCGCGGCAGATTCCAGCGCCTGCGCGTCGGTGAGCGGCGGCAGCAAGGCGGCAAAGCGCTGCGCCAGCATCGACTTGCCGGTGCCCGGCGGGCCCACGAGCAACACGCTGTGGCCGCCGGCTGCGGCCACCTCGAGGGCGCGCTTGGCAGCGGCTTGGCCCTTGACGTCGCGCAGATCGGGCCCGGCAGCCGCCGGCGCGGCCAGCGGTGCCTCGGCCACCGGCAGCGGCTCGTGGGATTCGCCGGGCACCAGCGATCGCACCACGTCGAGCAGGTGGCGCGCCGCGCGCGGGCACAGGCCGTCGATCAGCGCCGCCTCGCGGGCGCTGGCTTCGGGCAGCACCAGCAACCGGTTGGCGCCCGAGCGGCGCGCGGCCAGCGCCATGGCCAGCGCGCCGCGCACCGCTCGCAGATCGCCGCCCAGTGACAACTCGCCGGCAAATTCGCAGCCGGCCAGCCGCTGCGCATCGATCTGGCCGCTGGCCGCCAGGATGCCCAGCGCGATCGGCAAATCGAAACGGCCCGACTCCTTGGGCAGATCCGCCGGCGCCAGGTTGACGGTGATGCGCTGGTTGTGCGGAAAGCTCAGGCCGCTGTTGAGCAGCGCGGCGCGCACCCGCTCGCGGGCTTCTTTCACCTCGGTGTCGGCCAACCCGACCAGCGTGAAGCTGGGCAGGCCGTTGGCCAGGTGCACTTCGACGCTGACTTCGGGGGCGTTGAGCCCGTCTAGGGCACGGCTGTGGACAAGGGCGAGCGGCATGGCCGGGATGGTGGCGCGGACCGTTCGCCAAGGAAATCCCCCCAATGGTGGCCCCCATGCACCATTCGGGTGCCCAAGGGTCAACCCTGTCCCCCATTAGGGTGAACGCCTAAGGGTATGCTCTAGGGTCGGGTTGGGGGAGCGAGCGTGTTGTGGATGGCACGTCTGATGCTTTACGACCCGAGCTTTTTCTTAAAACCTATGGAGTACTCATGAATAAAACCAAGTTGGCTCTGGCCTCTTTGCTCACCATCGCTTCGGCATCCGCTTTCTCGCAAGCCGCAGCTCCTGCCGCGCCTGCACCGACGCCTGAGTGGACGATCACGGGCAATGCCGGCCTTTTCAGCGACTACCGCTTCCGCGGCATTTCGCAAACCGACAAGAAGCCGGCCTTCCAGGGCGGGTTTGATGTCGCCCACAGCTCGGGCCTGTACGCCGGCAACTGGAACTCCAACGTCGACAGCGCCCTGTACAGCGGCGCCAACATCGAAATGGACTTCTACGCTGGCTTCAAGGGCGCACTGGCCGATACCGGCGTGGGCTATGACATCGGCGCCATCTATTACTACTACTCGGGCAGCGCTCGCAATGGCGCACCTGGCATCGACAACAAGGAAATCTACGTGGGCGCCAGCTACGGCCCCGTCAGTGCCAAGGTGTACGTGCCGATCGGGGACTTCTTCAGTGCTCAGCACAACAAGCTCGGTAACGGGAAGTCTGCCAGCGGCTCGTTCTACGTGGACCTGTCGGGTGCCTATGACCTGGCCAACGTCGGCGCTCCTGGCTTCGGCTTGGTCGCCCACTTCGGCTACCAGGATCTGCGCGGCGCGGCGAAGCTGGTCGACACCTCTGGCAAAACCAAGTCCGATTACGTGGACTGGAAGCTGGGCGCGACCTACACCGTGGCGAGCGGCCCGCTCAACGGCTTTGTTGTCGGCCTGAGCTACATCGACACCGACCTCGACATCGTCAACTCAGGCGGCAGCCCGAAGCGGATCATCTCCGGCGCGACGGGCGTGCTGTCCGTGTCCAAGAGCTTCTGAGCCCTCGGCGCGTGAGCTTCACGCTGTCTTGAAGCCACCGGCCCCTCACGGGGGAGCCGGTTGACTTTAAGCACCCAAGCCGCCCCACGGGGCGGCTTTTTTGTGCCCGGGCACCTCGCGATCGAAGGCCCGGGTCTCTGGGATGGCACAAGCCGGCACGGCTATTGCTAATCAGCTGGGCGTGCAGATTTACACCCACCCTCTTGAGGAGAACCCATGAAGAAGATCAACTTTGCTGTCGCCGGCCTGTTGGCCGTTTCGGCCACCCACCTGTTTGCACAGACCGCTGCACCTGAGGCTCCTGCAGCAGCTGCTGCTCCGGCCCCGGACTGGACCATCACCGGCAACATGGCGCTGTCGTCTGACTACCGCACACGCGGCATTTCGCAAACCGACAAGAAGCCAGCCCTGTCAGGTGGCTTCGATGTGGTCCACAGCTCGGGCTTCTACATCGGCAACTGGAACTCCAACATCGACAGCGCCTATTACAGCGGCGCCAACCTCGAGATGGACTTCTGGACCGGCTTTCGCGGCACCGTGGGCGACACCGGCGTGGGCTACGACATCGGCGCGTTCTATTACTACTACCCCGGCAGCGCTCGCAATGGCGCGCCTGGCATCGACAACAAGGAAATCTACGTCGGCACCAGCTACGGCCCCGTCAGCGCCCGCGTCTACATCCCGATCGGGGACTTCTTCAGCGCACAGCGCAACTACGGCGGCAAGTCAGCCAGCGGCTCGTTCTATGTGGACCTGTCGGGCTCGTATGACCTGTCCAGCCTGGGTGCTCCTGGCTTCGGCGTGATCGGCCACCTGGGTTACCAGGATCTGCGCGGCGCAGCGAAGTTGACCGACACCTCCGGCAAGCTCAAGTCCGACTACCTGGACTGGAAGCTGGGCGTGACGTACACGTTTGCCAACGGCTACGTGGCCGGCCTGACCTACATCGACACCGACATCGACATCGTCAACGGCGGTGGCAGCCCGAACCGGATCATCTCCGGCGCCACCGGTGTTCTTTCCCTGTCCAAGACGTTCTGAGCGCGAGCGCTTTACTTAAAGGAGACCGCCATGAAGATGGTGACTGCAGTGGTCAAGCCGTTCAAGCTTGACGAAGTCAGAGAAGCCTTGAGCGCCATTGGCGTTCAGGGCGTGACGGTGACCGAGGTCAAAGGCTTCGGTCGCCAAAAGGGCCACACCGAGCTGTACCGCGGTGCCGAGTACGTGGTTGACTTTCTTCCGAAGGTCAAGATCGAAGCCGCCGTCGACGACGGCATCGTCGACCAGGTGATCGAGGCCATCGAAAACGCAGCCCGCACCGGCAAGATCGGTGACGGCAAGATCTTCGTGTCCTCGCTGGAGCAGGTCGTTCGCATCCGCACCGGCGAGACCGGCACGGAAGCGCTCTGACGCACCCACAAGAAAGGCCAACCAAATGAAAAAATTCATTGCTACTCTGGCCCTTGGACTTGCTGTCCTGGGCTTCTCAAGTGCGTCATTCGCCGAGGATGTTGCGGCTGCGGCTTCGGCTCCAGCCGTGGCTGAGGCTGTCGTCCAAGCGGCTTCGGCCGCCACCGAAGCGCTCGCCGCACCGGCCGCCGAGGCTGCTTCTGCAGCCGAAGCGCCACCGGCTGCCGCACCAGTGCCCAACAAGGGCGACACCGGCTGGATGATGGTCTCGACACTGCTCGTCATCATGATGGCGGTGCCCGGACTCGCGCTGTTCTACGGCGGTCTGGTGCGCAGCAAGAACATGCTGTCGGTGCTGATGCAGGTGTTCGTCACCTTCTCGATGATCATCGTGCTGTGGTTCATCTACGGCTACAGCCTGGCTTTCACCGAGGGCAATGCCTTCTTCGGGGGCATGGACCGGCTGATGATGAAGGGCGTGTGGGACAACGCTGCCGGCACATTCGCCAACGCAGCGACCTTCAGCAAGGGCGTGTACATCCCCGAGATCGTGTTCGCGGTGTTTCAGGCGGCGTTTGCGGCCATCACCTGTGCGCTGATCATCGGTTCGTTCGCCGAGCGCGTGAAGTTCTCTGCCGTGCTGCTGTTCATGGCGCTGTGGTTCACCTTCAGCTACGCGCCGATCGCCCACATGGTCTGGTTCTGGATGGGCCCTGACGCCTACTCCAGCAAGGACGTGGTCGATGCGATGAACGCCAAGGCAGGCTACCTCTGGCAGTCGGGTGCGCTCGACTTCGCCGGCGGCACGGTCGTGCACATCAACGCCGCAGTGGCGGGTCTCGTGGGTGCCTACATGGTGGGCAAGCGCGTGGGCTACGGCAAGGAGGCCTTCACGCCTCACTCGCTGACGCTGACGATGGTGGGTGCCTCCCTGCTGTGGGTGGGCTGGTTCGGCTTCAACGCCGGCTCGGCACTCGAAGCCAACGGCTTCGCAGCGCTCGCCTTCATCAACACCTTCGGTGCGACGGCAGCGGCCGTGATGGCCTGGTGCATCGGCGAGGCGCTCATGAAGGGCAAGGCTTCAATGCTCGGTGCGGCTTCGGGTGCGGTGGCTGGCCTGGTGGCGATCACGCCGGCTTGCGGCAACGTCGGCATTGGCGGCGCCTTGGTGATCGGTTTCGTGGCTGGCTTTGCCTGCCTGTGGGGCGTGACCGGCTTGAAGAAGCTGCTCGGCGCGGACGACTCGCTGGACGTGTTCGGCGTGCACGGCGTGGGCGGCATCCTGGGTGCCTTGCTGACCGGCGTGTTCAACTCGCCCAGCCTCGGTGGCCCTGGCTACGTGGCCGATTGGGTCACGGCCACCATGGTCACTTCTGCGGACTATTCGATCGCAGCTCAGGTGTGGATCCAGGCCAAGGCCGTGCTCACCACGGTGGTGTGGTCGGGCGTGGTCTCGGTGGTGTCGTTCAAGATCGTTGACCTGCTGATCGGTCTGCGTGTTCCTGAAGACGAAGAGCGCGAAGGCCTCGACATCTCGTCGCACGGCGAAACCGCTTATCACCAGTAAGACCCCGGAAAACGGTGTGACGCCCTGTTGATCGGGCACCACACCGTTCGGGAGACAAAGCCGCCTTCGGGCGGCTTTGTCATTGGCCGGTCCCTAGAATGGTTGGCTCTCCTAGGCAATCGGGTTTTCGCATGGTTCCCCACCTCATCACCGCGCTGACCGGCCCGATCAACGAACTCGAGCAACGCATCCTCGAGTCGCTGCCGGCCATCGAGCGCTGGTTTCGCCTCGAGTGGATGGAGCACACGCCGCCGTTCTACACGTCGGTCGATTTGCGCAACGCGGGCTTCAAGCTCGCGCCGGTCGACACCAACTTGTTTCCGGGCGGCTTCAACAACCTGACGCCCGAGATGCTGCCGCTGGCGGTGCAAGCGGCGATGGCCGCGATCGAAAAGATCTGCCCGGAAGCCAAGAACCTGCTCCTCATCCCCGAGAAGCACACCCGCAACGTCCACTACCTGGCCAATGTGGCGCGGCTGCTGCAGATCTTTCACCGCGCGGGCATGAACGTGCGGCTCGGCACGCTCGACGATGCGATCACCGCGCCCACACCCATCGAACTGGCCGACGGCACGACGATCACGCTCGAGCCCTTGGTGCGCAGCCGGGGCCGCCTCGGCCTGAAGGATTTCGACCCGTGCACCATCTTGCTCAACAACGACCTGTCGGCCGGCATTCCGAAGGTGCTCGAGGGGCTGCACGAGCAGTACCTGCTGCCGCCGCTGCACGCGGGCTGGGCGGTGCGTCGCAAGACCAAGCACTTTGCAGCCTATGAAGAGGTGGCCAAGAAGTTCGCCAAGTTGCTGGGCATGGACCCGTGGCTCATCAACCCGATGTTTGCCGGCTGTGGCGAGGTCAACTTCAGCGACGGCACCGGCGCCGAATGCCTGATCAGCCAGGCCGATGCGCTGCTGTCCAAGGTGCGGCGCAAGTACAAGGAATACGGCATCCCGGACAAGCCGTTCCTGATCGTGAAGGCCGACGCCGGCACCTACGGCATGGGCATCATGACCGTGCGCGATCCGAAGGAGCTCGGCGACCTGAACCGTCGCGCGCGCAACAAGATGAGCGTGATCAAGGACGGCCAGGAGGTCACCGAGGTGATCCTGCAAGAAGGCGTGCCCACCTGCGAGCGCATCAACGGCGCATCGGCCGAACCGGTGGTCTACATGATCGACCGCTACGTGGTGGGTGGTTTCTATCGCGCCAATGCCGAACGCGGCATCGACGAGAACCTGAACTCACCCGGCTCGAACTTCGTCCCGCTGCGGTTTGCGGACTCGAATCCGCTGCCGCGACCGGGCGTGGCGCCCGGCCAGAGTGCGCCCAACCGCTTCTACATGTACGGCGTGATCGCGCGCCTGGCGATGGTCGCGGCAAGCTACGAGCTCGAGGCCACCGATCCCGAGGCGCGCGCCGACGAATAGCCCCTTGCGGGGCGCACAATCCGCGCTCGGCGTGCACACGTCGAGCCGCTTGAATCACGCAGTTCCCTTGAATTCTCCCCGCACCACCTCCAGCCTGGCCGCCCTGACATTGGGCGCCATCGGCGTCGTCTATGGCGACATCGGCACCAGCCCGCTCTATGCGTTGAAGGAGGTGTTCGCCCACGGCCATGTGCCGCTGACGCCGGACAACATCTACGGTGTGCTGTCGCTGGTGTTCTGGACGCTCACGGTGGTGGTATCGCTGAAGTACGTGATGCTCATCTTGCGCGCCGACAACAACGGCGAAGGCGGCCTGATCGCGATGCTCGCGCTGGCCTCGCAGGCGGTGAAACATCGCCCCGTGCTGCGCAAGCGGCTGCTGCTGGTGGGCATCTTCGGCACCGCGATCTTCTTTGGCGATGGCGTCATCACGCCGGCGATCTCGGTGCTGTCGGCGGTCGAGGGCCTGGAGGTCGCAGCGCCCTCGTTGCACCGCTTCGTGTTGCCGCTGACCTTGCTGGTGCTGACGGCACTGTTCTTCGTGCAGCGCTTTGGCACCGGCAGCGTGGGGCGCTTCTTCGGACCGATCACGGTGCTGTGGTTCGCTGTGCTCGCGGTCCTGGGGCTGGTTCATGTGGCCGAGTACCCGCAGGTCATGTGGGCGCTCAGTCCGCACTATGCGGTGGGCTTTTTCGTGTCGCAGCCGGGGATCGCCTTCATCGCGCTGGGCTCGGTGGTCCTGTGCGTCACCGGCGCCGAGGCGCTGTACGCCGACATGGGACATTTCGGCAAGCGGCCCATCCGTTATGCCTGGTTCGGGCTGGTGATGCCCGCGCTGGTCATCAACTATTTCGGACAGGGCGCCATGCTGCTCGAGCACCCGGAAAACATCGGCAACCCGTTTTTCGAAATGGCGCCGGAGTGGGCGCTTTACCCACTGATCGGCCTGGCCACCTGCGCCACGGTGATCGCTTCGCAGGCGCTGATCACCGCGGCGTTTTCGGTCACCAAGCAGGCCATTCAGCTGGGGTACCTGCCGCGATTGCGCATCGCACACACCTCGGTCAAGGAAACCGGTCAGGTCTACGTGCCCTTCGTGAACTGGAGCCTTTACGCCTGCATCGTGCTGGCGGTGGTGCTGTTCGGCTCGAGCGGCAAGCTCGCCAGCGCCTATGGCATTGCGGTGACCATCGACATGCTGATCACCACCATCATGACGTTCTTCGTGGTGCGCTACGCCTGGAACTACCCGTGGGGGCTGAGCCTGGCCGCCACCGGCTTTTTCTTCATCGTGGACGCGGTCTACTTCGCCTCGAATGCGGTCAAGCTGTTTGACGGCGGCTGGTTCCCGGTGGTGCTGGGCGGGCTGATGTTCACGCTGATGATGACCTGGAAGCAGGGTCGCCAGTTGATGCGAGACCGCATGCGCGACGACTCCATCGATCTCAAGAGCTTCCTCGAGGCGGTGTTCGTGAGCCCGCCCACGCGGGTGGCCGGCACGGCGGTGTTTCTGGTGAGCGAGCAGGGCTTGACGCCCAATGCGCTGCTGCACAACCTCAAGCACAACAAGGTGCTGCACGAGACCAACCTGTTCGTCACCGTGATGCACCACGAGGTGCCGTGGCTGGGCTTTGACAAGCGTTGCCAGATCGCGCCGCTGGGGCGCGACTGCTGGCAGATCACGCTGAATTTCGGCTTCAAGAACGACCCCGACGTGCCCGAGGCGCTCGAGTTGCTCAAGGGCCGCGGCGTCAAGCTCGAGCCGATGGACACCAGCTACTTCCTGTCGCGCGACATCGTGATCCCCACGCTGGGTCACGGCATGGCGATGTGGCGCGAGAAGCTGTTTGCCAGCATGCACCGCAACGCGGCGGCCGCGGCCGACTTCCTGAACCTGCCGACCAACCGGGTGGTCGAGCTGGGTTCCAAGGTCGAGATCTGAGCCGCCCAAAGCCGCTGGCCGGACTCCCGCGAGCGAATCTTCACCAGAGGCCAACCCCATGAGACTGCTGTTCGTTGCCGACGCGCTCGAGGGCTTCAACCCCGCCAAGGACACCACCTTCGCGATGATGCGTGAGGCGGCCGCGCGCGGCCACGAGCTGCTCGCCTGCCAGCCGCGCGACCTGATGTGGCAGCGTGGCGGGCGTGTCACGGGCTATGTGCGCGAGATCACGCTGACGCCGGGCGGCACCAGCTGGTTCGCCGCGCGTCAGCAAGCGCCCGATGAAATCCCGGTGGCGCTGGCCGATGTCGATGCGGTGCTCATGCGCAAGGACCCGCCGTTCGACAGCGAGTACTTCTACGCCACCCACCTGCTCGGGCAGGCCGAGCGCGAGGGCGCGCGCGTGTTCAACCGCCCGGGCGCGCTGCGCGATCATCCGGAAAAGCTGGCGATCCTCGAGTTTCCGCAGTACATCACGCCGACGCTGGTCACGCGCGATGCGGCCGACATCCGGCGCTTTCATGCCGAGCACCGCGACATCATCTTGAAGCCGCTCGACGGCATGGGCGGCATGGGCATCTTCCGTGTCGGGCCCGACGGTCTGAACCTGGGCAGCATCTCCGAGACCCTCAACCAACATGGCGAGCGCACGGTGATGGTGCAGCGCTTCCTGAGCGAGATCGTGTTGGGCGACAAGCGCATCGTGCTCATCGACGGGCGCCCGGCGCCTTTCGCGCTGGCGCGCATTCCGCAAGGCACCGAGATCCGCGGCAACCTGGCCGTGGGCGGCAAGGGCGTGGCCCAGCCGCTGAGCCCGCGCGACCGCGAGATCGCCGAGCAGATCGGCCCGGTGCTCGCCGCACGCGGCTTGCTGCTGGTGGGGCTGGATGTGATCGGTGACTGCGTGACCGAGATCAACGTCACCAGCCCGACGGGCTTTCAGGAAATCACCAAGCAGACCGGCTTCGATGTGGCTGCGATGTTCATGGATGCGCTGGAGGCGCAGTTGCCAGCGGGTTGAGTACGTCGGTGTCGCGCAGCGACGCCAGTTGCCGCGCACTCTCGAATCGCCGCGCCTGGCCCGTCACCGGGTCGGTGAATGCCAGCGTTCTGGCCAGCAACTGCAAGGGTCGGGCGTGGTCGTCGGTGTCGACGGGCAGCAGCGTCGGGTACATGCGGTCGCCCGCGATCGGCAAACCCAGCGCCGCGCAGTGCACGCGCAACTGGTGCGTGCGGCCCGTGACCGGCGTGAGCCGGTAGCGCGCGCAGGCGCCGTGCGACTCGAGCACCTCGAAATGGGTTTCGGCGTTGGGCTCGCCGGGTTCCTCGCGCATGCGCAGGAAGTGAGCGTCTTCGACCAGCCGGCTGCGGCGGGTCAGCGGGAAGCCCAGCTCCGGTTGCCACGGCGCGATGGCCTCGTAGTGCTTGCCCACCGTCTTGTGGGCGAACAGCGCCTGGTACGCGCCACGCGTGGCAGGCTGCACCGAAAACACCACCACGCCGGCGGTCTCGCGGTCCAGCCGGTGCAAGGGCGTCAGCGTGTCGATGCCCAGGCGGCGCTTGAGCCGCACCAGCAGCGTTTCGTGCAGATGGCGCCCACCCGGCGTGACGCTCAGGAAGTGCGGCTTGTCGACGGCGACCAGCAGCTCGTCTTGAAACAGCAGCACCTCCTCAAAGGGCACCTTCGGCTCGTCGTCAATGGCGCGGTAGTAGTACAGCCGCCCGCCGGCGCGATACGGCTGCCCCGGGGCGATGGCCGCGCCGTGCTCGTCCACCAGCTCGCCTTGCTGCATGCGGGATCGCCAGATGTCGGCCGGGATCGCCGCAAAGCGCTCGGCCAGGAACTCGTCGATCGAACCCCACGGCCCCGGCGGCAAGGCGACGCAGCTCGGGCCGACGCCGTCCCTGGTCGGCAGCGGCAAGGACGGCGGCTTTCTCGGGGGCTTGTCGCGCGGCGGCCGCACGGTGTTCACGGCGGCGGTGTGGCGCTCGGGCGCTCAGCGGGATCGGCGGCGTCGGCCTCGGCCGGGCTGTCGAGCCGCAGCGCGCGCTGCAGTCGCCAGGCCTCGTGCGGATCGCCTGCGTACACCTGCTCGGCGGTGGCGGCGGTTTCGTGCAGTCGGGTGTCGAGCGCGATGCGGTTGTCAAAGACGAAGCATTCGCCGTCCCAGTCGCGCTGGGCATCGGGCATGCGGGCGAAGTAGTTGAGGATGCCGCCTTCGAGTTGCAGCACGGCCACGCCGCGTTCGTGCAGCCAGGCGCTGGTTTTCTCGCAGCGGATGCCGCCGGTGCAGTACATCGCCACTTGCTTGCCTTCGGCCTGCCACAGCGGCAGTTGCGCTTCGATGTAGGCCGGAAAGTCACGGAAATTACGCACCAGCGGATCGACCGCGTTGCGAAACCGTCCGAGCCGCACTTCGAAGTGGTTGCGGTTGTCGATCACCACCACGTTCGGGTCGTCGAGCAACTCGCGCCAGCGCTCGGGCGTCACTTGCAGCCCGACGTGTCCCACCGCATTGACTTCGGCGCTGCCTGCGGGCAACCCGAGCGGCAGGATTTCCGGTCGGCTGTGCACCTTCATGCGCTGGAACGGCGGCGTCGTGCAGGGGCTGCGCTTGAACTCGATGCCGGTGAAGCAACCCGCCAGGCGCGCGTCGCGGGCCAAGGCCGCTCGAAACGCATCGAGCGCAGCGGCGGTGCCTGCGACCGTGCCGTTGAGCCCTTCGCGGGCGACCAGCAAGCTGCCGGTGAGCGTCGCGGTCAGCTCGCGCAGGGTCGCCGCCGTGCCTTCGACATCGCTGACGTGCGCAAACTTGTAGAAGGAATCGTGAAAGATCGCAGAGGTGCTCATGGGCGCATTTTCGGCGCTCGAACGCCGGCGCCGCGTTTGCCCTATCAGGGCCAACCCTCACAATCGACGGATGGCTGTCTTCTCCCTCTCCAATGCCCACCTGGCCTTCGGCCACGTGGCCCTGCTCGATAACGCGGCGTTTTCGCTGGATGCCGGCGAGCGGCTCGGCCTGATCGGCCGCAACGGCGCGGGCAAGTCGTCGATGCTCAAGATCATTGCCGGACTCGAAAAACTCGACGACGGGCTGCTGCAAATGACGCAGGGCGTGCGCATCTGCTACGTGCCGCAGGAGCCGGCGTTCGAGCCCGGCCACAGCGTGTTCGATGCCGTCAGCGAGGGCGTGGCCGAGGCGCGCGCGGTGCGTCAGGCCTACGAGGAGCACGCCGACGGCGTCGATCTCGACGCGCTGCAAACCCGCATTGAAGCGCTCGACGCCTGGAACTGGGAGCAGCGCGTGGACACCACGATCGCGCAGCTGCATCTGGATGGCTCGCGCGAGATCAGCCAGCTGTCGGGCGGCATGAAAAAGCGCGTGGCGCTGGCGCAGGCGCTGGTCGCGGTGCCCGACGTGCTGCTGCTCGACGAGCCGACCAACCACCTGGACCTCGACTCGATCGCCTGGCTGGAAGAACTGCTGCGCGGCTTCAAGGGCAGCGTGATGCTGATCACCCACGACCGCGCCTTCTTGGACGGCGTGGCCACGCGCATCATCGAACTCGACCGCGGGATCATCCGCAGCTATCCCGGCAACTTCAGCGCCTACGAGCGCATGAAGGAAGAACAGCTGGCCTCCGACTCGCTGGCCAATGCGCGCGCTGACAAGCTGCTCGCGCAAGAAGAGGTCTGGATCCGCAAGGGCGTCGAGGCCCGCCGCACGCGCAGCGTGGCGCGCATTCAGCGGCTCGATGTGTTGCGCGGGCAGCGTCAGGCGCGGCGCGATTCGCTGGGTCAGGTGCGCCTCGAGATCGACGCGGGCGCGCCCAGCGGCAAGATCGTCGGCGAGCTGCGTGACGTGTCGCTGAACTTCGGCGACAAGATCATCGTGCGCGACTTCAGCGCCACCATCCTGCGCGGCGACAAGGTCGGGCTGATCGGCCCCAACGGCGCGGGCAAGACGACGCTGCTCAAGCTCATCCTCGGCGAGTTGCAGCCCACCAGCGGTGCGGTGCGCCAGGGCAGCAAGATCGAAGTCGCTTATTTCGACCAGATGCGCAGCACGCTCGACCTGGATGCCACGCTGGCCGACACCATCAGCCCGGGCAGCGAGTGGGTCGAATTCGCAGGCCAGCGCAAGCACGTGATGAGTTACCTGAACGATTTCCTGTTCTCGCCCGAGCGCGCCAATTCGCCGGTGCGCACGCTCAGCGGTGGCGAGCGCAACCGCGTGCTGCTCGCACGCTTGTTTGCGTTGCCGGCCAACGTGCTGGTGCTCGACGAGCCGACCAACGACCTCGACATCGACACGCTGGAACTGCTTGAAGAGTTGCTGCAGTCGTACAAGGGCACGGTGTTTCTCGTCAGCCACGATCGGCGCTTCCTCGACAACGTGGTGACCAGCACCATCGTGTGGGAGGGCGACGAGTCCCCCGGCCAGTGGCGCGAGTACGAAGGCGGTTACGAAGACTGGAAGATGCAGCGCGACCGGGCGCAGTCCCTGCGGGCTCAGGCGGCCAAGGCCGCCAAGTCGAAGGACACGCCGCCGGCGGGCAAGCCCGCCGCGGCTGAAGCCACTCCCGCACCCGCCGCAGTCAAGCCGCGCAAGCTCAGCTACAAGGAGCAGCGCGAGCTCGATGAATTGCCGGGGCGCATCGAGGCGCTCGAAGCTGAGCAGGTCTCGCTGGCCACCTTGCTGGCCGATGCCGACGCCTACACGCGCGACCCGAAAGGCGTGGCCACCGCGCAGGCGCGCGTGGCGTCGATCGACGATGAGCTGCTGGTCGCCATGGAGCGCTGGGAAGTGCTGGGTCAGCGCGGTTGAACGTCGGGAAAGCGACTGCAAGACAGTGGCGACCCCGGCGATAAACTGAGCCGGATCCTTCCGCTTCCCGTTCCCATGCCTGCACCCGACATAGAACTCGTGATCCCGAGCGACGCCGAGTCGCTTGATGCCACCCGCGGCATCTTTCGCGAGTACGTGGGCAGTTTGAACATCGATCTGCGATTCCAGAGCATCGAGGAAGAGTTGGCAGGGCTGCCGGGCGAGTACTCGCCGCCCCACGGCCACTTGCTGCTGGCTTTTGTCGATGGTCAACTGGCCGGCTGTGGCGCGCTGCGTGCATTGGCCGATGTCGACTACGCGAACGCCTGCGAGATGAAGCGGCTGTATGTGCGACCGGCCTTTCGTCGTTTCGGCCTCGGCCGCTTGCTGGCGCAGGCCCTTTTCGACGAGGCGCGCAGCGTCGGCTACTCGATCATGCTGCTCGACACGCTCGACGGCATGGAGGCCGCGCGCGGCTTGTATGCCTCGCTGGGCTTCGAGGAAATCCCCCCGTATTACTTCAGCCCGATTGCCGACTCCCACTACCTGAAGGCCGAGCTCGACTGAGCCAGCCTGAGCGCGCACCTCAAGGACTCATGGGCGACTCAGCCACCCAGCCCGAAGGCGTTGCCGCCGACGGCACGGTCGAACTGTGCGCCGGGGCGCTGCGGTTGGCGCTGCGCGCTGATCTGGGTGGATCGATCGCTGGCTTGTGGCACCAGGACACGCCGATCCTGCGCTCGACCGAGCCAGGATCGCTGGCCCGGTCGCGTCAGTCGGCCTGCTACCCGCTGGCGCCTTACTCCAACCGGCTGGGCAACAAACGCTTTCGCTGGCAGGGACTTGACCACACGACGCAAACCAATTTCGACGACAACCCGCACTCGGTCCACGGCGTGGGCTGGTTGCGTCCGTGGAATGTGGTGTCGCACAGCGCGGTGGCCGCGGTGCTGCGTTACCGCCATGCGCCCGATGCCCATTGGCCGTTCGCGTTTGAGGCGCTGCAGCACTTCTCGCTGACACCGAGCTCGCTGGCCGTGCAGATGACCATCCAAAACACCGGCGACGTCACGCAGCCTGTGGGGCTGGGCTGGCATCCGTATTTCCCCAAGCGCGAAGGCAGTCATCTGCACATCGAGATCAGCGATCGCTGGGAACCCGACGCCACCGGGTTGCCAATTCGCACGGTGGTGCAGCCCGGGATCGAGGGTGAGGTGGCGCAGATGGGGTTGGACCACTGCTTCGACGGCTGGAAGGGAGCGGCCCGCATCCGCGACGAAAAATTCTCGCTTCAGCTCACCTCCAACCTGACGCATCTGGTCGTCTACACGCCGGCCGACAAGCCGTACTTCTGTGTCGAGCCGGTGAGTCACGTCAGCAATGCGATCCACATGAGCGACCCGGCGGCGCACGGACTGCGCACGCTGCAACCCGGCGCGAGCTTTGAAGCCTTGATGACGTTGAAGGTGTCCGTCCTGTGAGTTCGACCACTGTATTGCGCGACGCTTCGACCGTGAAGATCGCCGTGGCGTCGCCCAGCCTGCTCGGCGAGTCCCCGGTGTGGCACCCGCGCGAGCAGGCGCTGTATTACTGCGACATCCCCGCGTGCACGCTCAACCGGTTCGACCCTGCGACCGGCGAGTTGTCGCACTGGACCTTCGACAGCGAAATCGGCAGCTGCGCCCCGATGCTCGACGGCGCAATGCTGTTGGCCGCACGTGACGGGTTGTGGCGTTTTGATCCCGGTACCGGGAGCCGGTCCTTGCTGGCGCCGCCGCCCTATGACCCGAAGATCGAACGGTTCAACGATGGCAAGTGCGATCCGCAGGGCCGTTTCTGGGCGGGCACGGTCTACGAGCCACGAGATCCTCCGTTGGCCTCGCTGTATTGCTTGGACCGCGGCGTGTTGACCCGACGAGCCGATGGAATCACGGTGTCGAACGGCCTGGCCTGGAGCGCGGACGCACGCACGATGTACTGGAGCGACACGAAGTCGCACACGATCTTCGCCTTCGCCTTCGATGCGCTGAGCGGCACATTGAGCGACCGCCGCGTGATGGCCGCATTTCCGCTCAAGCAGACGCAAGAACCCCTCGAAGCCTACGGCGGGCGTCCTGACGGTGCCGCGGTCGATGTCGAAGGTAACTATTGGGTGGCGATGTTCGAGGGGCAGCGCCTCTTGTGCCTCTCGCCGTCAGGAGAAAGGCTCCAAGAGGTTCAACTGCCGGTCCGCTGCCCCACGATGCCTTGCTTCGGAGGCCCCGACCTGAAGACGCTTTACATCACCACCGCCCGAAAGAACCGCCCGGCGGCCGAGTTGGCTGAGCAGCCGCTCGCAGGCTGCGTCCTGTCCCTGCGGGTCGAGGTCGCCGGCCTGCCCGCCAACCTGTTCAACTGAGTCGCAAGCCGCCGCCGGGCATGCCTCCGGATTCGTGAACGTGCTCCCTGCGGACGCGGGACGGGCGGCAAAGTCTTGAATTCCGGGTTGAAGGCAGCGCGGGTTTGCACGTATACTCCGAGGCTGTGTTGAAAGCGATTGTTACCAGCCCAGTGCCTGAATTGACCGTTCGCGGTGTGTCAGCCACAGGCTTTGACGACGAGGCAGAAGATCCGCCGGTCAAAGCGCTTACATGGGAAGAGGCGCAAGCCTTGCGGCTCAGTCGCCCTCAACTGTCCCCTTGGTGGGTCATCGCCGCGCAGGTTGCGGTCGGTGGTTTGGCGGGGATCGTGATTTGGCTGCTTTGGCATCGTCCAGATTTCGTTCAGTCGGCGCTCTACGGCGCGTTTGTTGCGGTGGTGCCTGGTGCCTTGATGGCGCGAGGCATGACCAGCAGGCTGACTGGTCTGACGGTGGTTTCCAGCGCGGCTGGTGTCATGGTGTGGAGTTTGGTGAAGATAGGCGTTTCGGTCTCCATGCTGTTGCTGGCGCCGAAAGTGATTCAGTCACTGAATTGGCCTTGCTTGCTGGGTGCCATGGCGCTGTGTATGCAGATGTATTGGGTCGCGCTTCTTTGGCGCGGGCGTTGAGAACAAGATCGGACAGGATTTCCTCACATGTCAGCCGAAGGTCACGCGCTTACCGCTGGTGAATACATCGTTCACCACCTGACTCACCTTTCTACCGGCAAGCCCAAGGGCCTGGTGGATTTCTCGGTCATCAATTTCGACTCCATTGTCTTTTCGACGCTGCTTGGCGTTCTGGGTTGCTTTTTGCTCTGGAAGGCGGCCAGCAAGGCCACTTCAGGCGTGCCGGGGCGTTTTCAGGCGGCCGTCGAAATTCTGTTCGAATTGGTTGAGAGCCAAGCGAAGGGCATCGTTCACAACGCCAACAGCCGCAAGCTGGTTGCGCCGTTGGCCTTGACGGTGTTTGTGTGGATCTTCCTGCTCAATGCGATGGACTTGCTGCCGGTCGACTTGTTGCCGCTGGTTTGGGAGTCGATCTACGGGATGACCGGTCACGATGAAAGTCACGCCTTCTTGCGTGTGGTGCCGACGGCCGACCTGTCCATCACCATGGGTCTGTCGGTGGGTGTTCTCATCACCTGCTTGGTCTACAACGTGAAGATCAAGGGTCTGGGCGGCTGGATTCATGAGTTGTTCGCGGCGCCGTTTGGTGACCACTGGGCGCTCTACCCCTTCAATTTTGCAATGCAGCTGGTCGAATTCGTTGCCAAAACCGTGTCGCATGGCATGCGGTTGTTCGGCAACATGTATGCGGGTGAGTTGATCTTTCTTCTCATCGCGTTGTTGGGCGGCGCTTTCACGCTCTCGCTCACTGGGTTCGCCTTGGCGGCCCTGCACATCATCGCGGGCACCGTGTGGGCCATCTTTCACATCCTGATCATCACGTTGCAAGCCTTCGTGTTCATGATGTTGACGCTGGTCTATGTCGGGCAGGCCCACGAGACTCACTGATAGTTTTTTCTCCCTTTCTTTTTCACCACAGGAATCATCATGGAACTCATTGGTCTCGTCGCGGTTGCCGCAGGTCTCATCATCGGTCTGGGCGCCATGGGTGCTTGTATCGGCATCGGCGTCATGGGCAGCAAGTACCTCGAGTCGGCTGCTCGCCAGCCTGAATTGATGGGCGAACTGCAAACGAAGATGTTCTTGCTGGTCGGTCTGATCGACGCCTCGTTCATCATCGGTACCGGTATTGCTCTGTGGTTCACCACGGCCAATCCGTTCCTGGCTCAGCTTGCAAATCTGCCGAAGTAATTCGCGCAAATCAAGCGATCCCGTCGGCTCCGAGTTGCTCGGAGTCGACGCCCTTGACACCCTGATTGAGGCATCAACGTGAGCATCACTGCGACATTCATCATTCAGATGATCGTGTTTTTGATCCTGGTCGGATTCACGATGAAGTACATCTGGCCACCGATCACCGCAGCGCTTGATGCGCGTGCGCAAAAGATATCCGACGGCCTGTCGGCTGCCGACAAGGCCAAGGCCGAGTTGACCACCGCCAACAAGCGTGTCGAAGAGCAGCTTGCCGCCGCGCGTATCGATGCCGCCGGCCGGTTGGCTGATGCCGAACGTCTCGCGCAGTCGATGGTTGAAGAGGCGAAGACTCGCGCCAGCGACGAGGGCTCGAAGATCGTGGCAGCGGCCAAGGCCGAGGCTGAGCAGGAGTCCATCAAGGCCCGCGAGGTTCTGCGTGAGCAGGTGGCCATGCTGGCGGTCAAGGGTGCCGAGCAGATTCTCAAGCGAGAAGTCAGTGCCAGCGTCCATGCAGACCTGCTGAACCGCTTGAAGGTTGAGCTGTGAGCGGCGCCGCCCGCCAAATGGGGGCCTGAGCCATGGCCGAACTTGCCACGTTGGCTCGGCCCTATGCCGAAGCCCTGTTCGATGTCGCTTCACAGGGCGACGTCAAAGCAATGTCTCAGCAGGTTGATGCGCTGGCATTGATCGCCGATAACGAGCAGTTGCGTCAGTTTGCAAGCAGCCCGAAAGTCGGTGTCGAGCAGGTGTTTGACCTGATCGCGTCCGTCGTGAAGGTCCCGCTGACTGCGCCCATGAAGAATTTCCTGCGCATGCTGATCGAGAACGGCAGGCTGACTGTCCTTGCAGAAATCGCATCGCAATTTCATGTGTTGGCCAATGCCAGTGCTGGTGTTTCTGATGCGACCGTGTTCAGCGCATTCCCGATCGAAGCTGCTCAATTGGCCGGGGTTGTGACAACGCTTGAAAAGCGCTTCGGTCGCAGGCTCAACGTCACCGTTCAACTCGAACCATCGCTGATCGGCGGTATCCGGGTGGTCGTCGGCGACGAGGTGATGGACACCTCGGTGAAGGCGCAGCTTGAACAAATGAGGGTCGTGCTGGCGGCTTGATTGCCGCGCACGCCCTTTCACATCCCAGTCAGCCTGTCGAGCACACCGCACGCCAGTCTGAATGCAAAGACAGGAGAGATCTCATGCAACTGAATCCCGCAGAAATTTCCGAACTCATCAAGAGTCGCATTGAAGGCCTCGGCGCCGCCGCTGATATTCGCAACCAGGGCACCGTGGTGTCGGTGGCGGATGGTATCTGCCGCGTGCATGGCTTGTCGGAAGTGATGCAAGGCGAGATGCTGGAGTTCCCGGCTGCGCCGGACGGCACCCCAACCTTTGGTCTGGCGCTCAACCTCGAGCGCGACTCGGTCGGCGCCGTGATCTTGGGCGAGTACGAGCACATTGCTGAAGGCAATACCGTCAAGTGCACCGGACGTATTCTTGAAGTGCCTGTCGGCCCCGAGCTCAAGGGCCGCGTGGTCAATGCGCTGGGTCAGCCGATCGATGGCAAGGGCCCGATCAACGCACAGTTGTCGATGCCAATCGAGAAGATCGCGCCGGGCGTGATCGCACGCAAGTCCGTGGACCAGCCGATGCAGACTGGCCTGAAGTCCATTGACTCGATGGTGCCGGTGGGTCGTGGACAGCGCGAGCTGATCATTGGTGACCGCCAAACGGGCAAGACCGCGGTGGCCATCGACGCGATCATCAACCAGAAGGGTCAGAACATGACCTGCATCTACGTTGCCATTGGTCAAAAGGCTTCGTCGATCAAGAACGTGGTGCGCTCGCTCGAAGCCAATGGCGCGATGGAGTACACGATCGTTGTGGCCGCCTCTGCCGCCGAGTCGGCTGCGATGCAGTACGTGTCGGCCTACTCGGGCTGCACGATGGGCGAGTATTTCCGCGACCGTGGCGAAGATGCGCTGATCGTTTATGACGATCTGTCCAAGCAGGCCGTGGCCTACCGTCAGGTGTCATTGCTTTTGCGTCGTCCGCCAGGACGCGAAGCCTACCCAGGCGACGTGTTCTATCTCCACAGCCGTCTGCTTGAGCGTGCAGCTCGTGTGAATGCAGAGTATGTCGAGGCGTTCACGAAGGGTGCCGTGAAGGGTCGCACAGGCTCGCTGACCGCACTGCCCATCATTGAGACGCAAGCCGGCGACGTGTCCGCATTCGTGCCAACGAACGTGATCTCGATCACCGACGGCCAGATTTTCCTGGAAACATCCCTGTTCAATGCGGGCATTCGCCCGGCCATCAACGCCGGCATCTCGGTGTCGCGGGTGGGTGGTGCGGCGCAGACCAAGGTCATCAAGGGGCTGTCGGGTGGTATCCGTACCGACTTGGCGCAGTACCGTGAACTGGCGGCGTTTGCACAGTTCGCTTCCGACCTCGACGAAGCGACTCGCAAGCAGCTGGATCGCGGCGCTCGGGTGACTGAATTGCTCAAGCAAGCCCAGTACTCGCCGCTGTCGATTTCCTTGATGGGTGCGACGCTGTTCGCGGTCAACAAGGGCTTCATGGACGATGTGGATGTCAAGAAGGTTCTGGCTTTCGAATCGGGCTTGCATCAATTCCTGAAGACGAGCCATGCCGGTTTGCTCAAGAAGATCGAAGACTCGAAGGTGCTCGACAAGGACTCCGAAGCCGAACTGTCCGCCGCGGTGGGCGCGTTCAAGAAGTCCTTCGCCTGATCGCCTGACGACCTCAATCAAGGAGATTCGTCATGGCAGCAGGTAAAGAGATACGCGGCAAGATCAAGAGCGTCGAGAACACCAAGAAGATCACCAAGGCCATGGAGATGGTCGCGGCTTCGAAGATGCGCAAGGCTCAAGAGCGTATGCGTGCGGCTCGCCCCTACGCCGAGAAGATCCGCAGCCTTGCGGCCAACCTGTCGAAGGCGACGCCCGAGTACAAGCATCCGTTTCTGGTCTCCAACGATGGCGTCAAGACCGTTGGCTTCATCATCGTCACGACCGACAAGGGTCTGTGTGGCGGCATGAACACCAACGTGCTGCGTGCCGTCACCTTGAAGTTCCGCGAGATGGAAAGCCAAGGCCTGAAGGCCGAGGCGGTGGCCATCGGCAACAAGGGCCTGGGATTTCTCAATCGAGTTGGCGTGAAGGTCGTTTCCCACGCCACCCAGTTGGGCGACAAGCCGCACCTCGAGAAGTTGATTGGCCCCGTCAAGGTGCTGCTTGATGCCTATGCGGCAGGCCAGTTGTCGGCGGTCTACCTGTGCTACACGGGGTTCATCAACACGATGAAGCAGGAGCCGTTGTTGCAGCAGTTGCTGCCGCTGACGGCTGACAAGATGACGGCGAGCGCACCGGTCGGCGCTGGCGCGTACGGTTGGGACTATCTCTACGAGCCGGACGCGCCCGCGGTGATCGACGAACTGCTCATTCGCTACACCGAAGCACTGGTTTACCAGGCCGTGGCTGAAAACATGGCGTCTGAGCAGTCGGCCCGGATGGTGGCGATGAAGTCGGCCACCGACAACGCCGGCAGTGTGATCGGTGAACTGAAGCTGATCTACAACAAGACGCGTCAGGCTGCGATCACCAAGGAACTTTCCGAAATCGTCGCAGGTGCGGCCGCCGTCTGATCGGCGAACGATCACCACTGAAACCAGAATTTGTTTTTTCGAAGGATACAAACATGTCCGCAGTGTCAACAGAAGGCAAGATCGTCCAGTGCATTGGCGCTGTGGTCGACGTGGAATTTCCACGCAACTCGATGCCGAAGATTTATGACGCCCTCAAGCTTGAGGGATCGAATCTGACCCTTGAGGTCCAGCAGCAACTGGGTGATGGGGTGGTTCGCACCATCGCGTTGGGCACTTCGGACGGTTTGCGCCGCGGCCTGACAGTGAAAAACACCCAACGCCCGATCACGGTCCCCGTGGGTCGTGCGACCCTGGGCCGGATCATGGATGTGCTGGGAGCACCCATCGACGAGCGTGGTCCGGTTGGGCAGGAGCTGACGGCTTCTATTCACCGCAAGCCCCCTGCGTATGACGAGTTGAGCCCTTCACAGGACCTGCTCGAAACCGGCATCAAGGTGATTGACTTGGTTTGCCCGTTCGCCAAGGGCGGCAAGGTCGGCCTGTTCGGCGGTGCCGGCGTGGGCAAGACCGTGAACATGATGGAACTGATCAACAACATCGCCAAGGCGCACAGCGGCCTGTCGGTGTTTGCTGGTGTCGGTGAGCGTACCCGCGAGGGCAACGACTTCTATCACGAGATGGCCGATTCCGGCGTGGTGAACCTCGAGAACCTGCCCGAGTCCAAGGTCGCGATGGTCTACGGCCAGATGAACGAGCCGCCGGGCAACCGGCTTCGCGTCGCTTTGACCGGCCTCACGATCGCTGAGTCGTTCCGTGACGAAGGCAAGGACGTGCTGTTCTTCGTGGACAACATCTACCGCTACACGCTGGCCGGTACCGAAGTCTCGGCGCTGCTGGGTCGCATGCCATCAGCTGTGGGCTACCAGCCAACGCTGGCCGAGGAAATGGGTCGCTTGCAAGAGCGGATCACCTCGACCAAGGTCGGTTCGATCACCTCGATCCAGGCCGTGTATGTGCCAGCGGATGACTTGACCGACCCGTCGCCAGCCACCACCTTTGCCCACTTGGACTCCACCGTGGTGTTGTCGCGCGACATTGCCTCGTTGGGTATCTATCCGGCAGTGGATCCGCTCGACTCGACCAGCCGTCAGCTCGACCCGAACGTCGTGGGTGAAGAACACTACGCCACCGCCCGTGCGGTGCAGGGCACCTTGCAGCGTTACAAGGAATTGCGCGACATCATCGCCATTCTGGGCATGGACGAACTGGCTCCTGAAGACAAGCTGGCCGTGGCACGTGCCCGCAAGATCCAGCGTTTCCTGAGCCAGCCTTTCCACGTGGCCGAGGTGTTCACCGGATCGCCTGGCAAGTACGTGCCGCTCAAGGAAACCATTCGCGGCTTCAAGATGATCGTGGCTGGCGAGTGCGACAGTCTGCCCGAGCAGGCCTTCTACATGGTCGGCACGATCGACGAAGCCTTCGAGAAGGCAAAGAAGATGCAGTAAGCGACGTATTCGGTGAGAGAGCGGTTGTGCCGAACGGATTCAGATTCGTCGGCGACACCCCCCATTCGCCGAAGGCGAGCTTGTTGCACTTCCTTCTCACGCTAACGGAACATCAGCATGGCAACCATTCACGTAGATGTCGTATCCGCCGAAGAGTCGATCTTTTCAGGCGAGGCCAAGTTCGTGGCTTTGCCCGGAGAGATGGGCGAACTGGGGATTTATCCGCGGCACACGCCGTTGATCACACGGATTCGGCCCGGGGCGGTGCGCATTGTTCGCGCGGACAACGACGCCGAAGAGTTCGTGTTCGTGGCCGGTGGCATCCTGGAGGTGCAACCGGGCATGGTGACCGTCCTGGCCGACACCGCGATTCGCGGCAAGGATCTCGACGAAGCCAAAGCGAACGAGGCCAAGCAGATGGCTGAAGAGGCAATGAAAAACGCCAAGAGCGACATCGACTTTGCGAAGGCTCAAAGCGAGTTCGCGGTCATGGCGGCGCAGATCGCGGCGCTTCGGAAGTACCGCCAAAAGTAATCTCGGCGGCTCGTGCCACCGAATCAAAACCCGCCCATCGAGGCGGGTTTTTTGTTGGGCCGGGCTTAACGGATCTCCGGGTAATTCGGCAATTCGTTCGGGTTGTGATCTGTGGGCGCTGCTGGAAAGTGCTCCGTCAGCAAAGCACCCACCTGCTCCACCGCTTCGAGCAGGCCGCGCTCGTGTGCGCCTTGCCCGAAGGCCGCGCCCAGTCGCTGAGAAATATCCTGCCAGGTTTGAGGGGGCACCCGTTCGGCGATGCCGCGGTCGGCAACGATCTCGATGCAGCGCTGTGCAAACAGCAAATAGATCAGCACGCCATTGTTGTGCTCGGTGTCCCACACGCGCAGTGTGCTGAACATGGATATCGCCCGCTCGCGGGTCGTGGCGTTTCGCCACAGATCACCGAGCGCCAGCGCAGCTTCTACGCACACGCGAAGCTCCCCGGAGTGGGCACGCTCGCTCTTGGCGATGTGAGCAGTAATGCGCGCCAGCGCATCGGGGCCTAAGGCCCGCCGAACGTCGCTTTCGTCGATCCAGCAATGCCTGAGGATGCGCAAGAGTTTGTTCATGGCGTGCCGGTTACCGTTCTGATCCACCGATGTGTCGAGTCACCAGCTACCGGAGGCGCCGCCGCCGCCAAAGTCGCCGCCGCCACCCGAACTGAAGCCGCCGCCGCCACCACCGCCCCAGCCGCCCGATGAAGAGCCGGAAGACCCGTCGCTGCTCCAGCCCTGCTGAGCCGTTCGCATGCCCACCAGGCCGACGTACAAGAGCGCCGCGAGGCCACCGCCGATGGCGACCAGCACGCTGCTCGTCAGCCACCAGCCGAGCACCGCACCGCCGGTGGCTGCGCCCAGGGTGCCCACCTTGCGGCCGAACAAACGCACGAAAAGTGGCCCGATGAAGAGAATCGCGAAGAAGATGAGTGCAAACGGATCGTTTTGCGAATCGCCGCCGCTCCTGCCGCCCGTGCCCTGCGAGGCGGGTTCGGGCAGGGCCTCGCCGCGAATGAGCGCGGCCAATTGATCGACCCCGCCATTCAACCCGCTCGCGTAGTTCCCCGCACGAAACGCAGGCGTGATCTGCGTGTCGACGATCCGTTTGGCCGCCAGATCGGGGATCGCGCCCTCCAGTGTTTTCGCCACCTCGATGCGCACTCGGTGATCACCCTTGGCCACGACGATCAGCAGCCCGTCACCGATGCCCCGCCGGCCGATCTTCCAGCTGTCTGCGACCCGCTGGCTGTAGGCCCCGATGTCTTCGGGCAGCGTGCTGGCCACCAGCAGCACCACGATCTGGCTGCCAGACTGTTGCTCGAGCAGCTCGAGCTTGGCGTTGAGGGCGACTTGTTGCTGTGCGTCGAGGGTGCCCGTCTGGTCGATCACCCTTGCGCTGAGCTTGGGCACGGGCTGAACATCTTGCGCGAAGGCCGTTGCGCATCCCAGCAAAAACACAACAGCCAGTGCCCAAACCCGCCTCGACATCCGCCACGCTGGTGCGCCGCCCCACGGGGCTTGGGTCACAGGCGCACCAATGGGCATGCCAACGGCGCCCGGACTCCGTCGCATCCGTGCCTACTTCGAAGCCGGCTTGTCAAAACTCACGGCCGGCGTCTTGGAGATCTCTGCCTCGTTTTGCACGCTGAAGTTCGGTTTGACCGCGTAGCCGAACGCCATGGCGGTGAGATTGCTCGGGAAACTGCGCGCGAGCACGTTGTACTCGGTGACCGTCTTGATGTAGCGATTGCGCGCCACGGTCACGCGGTTTTCGGTGCCTTCGAGCTGCACCCGCAGATCCTGAAATCCCTGGTTGGCCTTGAGGTTGGGGTACTGCTCCGAGACCACCATCAGGCGGCTCAAGGCGCCCGACAACTCGCCTTGCGCCTGCTGGAACCTGGCGAACGCGGTGGGGTCGTTGATCAACTCGGGCGTGGCCTGGATGCTGGTGGCCTTCGAGCGGGCTTCGATGACCTTGGTGAGCGTCTCCTGCTCGAAATTGGCCTCACCCTTGACGGTGGCGACGATGTTGGGGATCAGGTCGGCGCGTCGCTGGTACTGGTTGAGCACCTCCGACATACCCGCCTTGACCTGCTCATCAAGCCGCTGGAATTCGTTGTAGCCGCAGCCGCTCAGGCCCAGCACGCACACGAGGGCGAGGCTGGCGATGCGAAGTGTGCGAAACATGGGGGCGCTCCTGAAAACGATCGAAAAAGGAATCCTAAGAACATCTGGCGCCGCCGTCTTGAGCGTGTGCAGCCGCAACGCCGGTTCACTCCACCGGCAGAAAACCCTCGATCGACAGGTAGCGCTCGCCGGTGTCGTAGTTGAAACCCAGCACGGTGGCACCCGCTGGCAACTCGGGCAGCTTCTGTGCGATCGCCGCGAGCGTGGCACCCGAGGAGATGCCCACCAGCATGCCTTCTTCGCGTGCGCAACGGCGAGCCATCTCGCGCGCGGCTTCGGCCTCGACCTGGATCACGCCATCGAGCAATGCCGTGTGCAAGTTCTTCGGGATGAATCCTGCTCCGATGCCCTGAATCGGGTGCGGACCGGGCTTGCCGCCACTGATTACCGGGCTCGCTGATGGTTCGACCGCATAGACCTTCATCTGCGGCCAGCGTGCCTTGAGGGCCTGTGCGCAACCGGTGAGGTGGCCGCCCGTGCCCACGCCCGTGATCAGCGCATCGATGCCGTTGGGAAAGTCTGCCGCGATCTCCACCGCCGTGGTGTGCACATGCACATCGACATTGGCCGGGTTCTCGAACTGCTGCGGCATCCAGGCGTTGGGCGTGGCGGCCACCAGTTCGGCAGCGCGGGCGATCGCTCCGCTCATGCCTTTTTCGCGCGGTGTCAGTTCGAAGGTGGCGCCATAGGCCAGCATCAGGCGGCGGCGTTCGATGCTCATGCTGTCGGGCATCACCAGCACCAGCTTGTAGCCCTTGACTGCGGCCACCATCGCCAGGCCGACACCGGTGTTGCCCGAGGTGGGCTCGATGATGGTCGACCCGGCCTTGAGCGCACCCGACGCCTCTGCCGATTCGACCATCGCCAGTGCGATGCGGTCCTTGATCGAGCCGCCGGGGTTGCTGCGTTCGCTCTTGATGAACACCTGATGGCCGGTGCCGAAAAGCCGGTTCACGCGCACGTGCGGTGTGTGGCCGATGGTCTGGAGAATGTTGTCGACACGCATGCTCAGCTCCTGTGCTGCCCTTCGTTTTCCCGAGTCGGAAACGCTGGATCGGACAAATTATGAGCGTGATAATTCCACGATGTACGCACCACTCCAAAACGACAGTTTCCTGCGCGCCTGTCTGCGGCAGCCCACCGATCACACGCCGGTCTGGCTGATGCGGCAAGCGGGGCGTTACCTGCCCGAGTACCGCGCCACCCGTGCCAAGGCGGGCAGTTTCATGGGCCTGGCGACCAACACCGACTACGCCACCGAAGTGACGCTGCAACCCCTTGAGCGCTATGCGCTTGATGCGGCCATCTTGTTCAGCGACATCCTGACGGTGCCCGACGCGATGGGGCTGGGCCTGAGCTTCGCACTCGGCGAGGGACCGAAGTTCGCACACCCGGTGCGCGATGAGGCGGATGTCGACCGCCTGGCGGTGCCGGACATGGACAAGTTGCGCTACGTGTTCGACGCCGTGACCTCGATCCGCAAGGCGCTGAATGGCCGTGTGCCGCTGATCGGTTTTTCGGGCAGCCCGTGGACGCTGGCTTGCTACATGGTCGAAGGGGCGGGCTCAGACGACTACCGGCTCGTCAAGACGATGCTCTACAGCCGTCCCGACCTCATGCACCGCATCCTGGCAGTGAATGCCGATGCGGTCGCGCTTTACCTCAACACCCAGATCGAAGCCGGCGCACAAGCGGTGATGGTGTTCGACAGCTGGGGTGGTGTGCTGGCCGATGGCGCCTTCCAGACGTTCAGCCTCGCCTACACCCAGCGGGTGCTACAGCAGCTCAAGAAAGAACACAACGGTCAGCGCATCCCGCACATCGTGTTCACCAAGGGCGGTGGGTTGTGGCTCGAGGAGATGGCGGCCCTGGGCCCCGATGTGCTTGGACTCGACTGGACCGTGAACCTCGGCTCGGCGCGAGCCCGCGTCGGCGACCGCGTGGCGTTGCAGGGCAACCTCGATCCCAACGTGCTGTTCGCCAACCCCGATCAGATCCGTGCCGAGGTGACCAAGACGCTGGAGAGCTTTGGCGCCCCCGGCGAGCCGCGCAATGGCCTGGTGGATGGCCACATCTTCAATCTCGGCCACGGCATCAGTCAGCACACGCCCCCTGATCACGTCACGGCGCTGGTCGATGCGGTGCACGAAGTTTCGCGCCGTCTGCGCCAGCCGCGCTGAGCTGCCCAGTCGCTCGGCGCGCGCGCCCTGAGCCTTTTGAGGCTTGGGGTTTCGTGTGAGTGAGCGCTCATGTATCGGCTCGGTCTTGGCGAGATAAACTGATTTAAATGGTTTTACCGGTCGAGCCAAATGGATTATTGGTATTGACTTATCCCCATTTTTCATGGAGCGGTCTTTTGGCGGCGCCTGTGCTGTGGTGCAACATGAAGATTTCTTAAAAATCTCCTAAGTTGTTGATTTAATTGAGATCTCAGTGGTGCTCCGAAAGCGGGCAACGTAAGGCCAGCCCTGTTGAATCAAGACGTTAGCGGTGATTTGTGCAGGTTGCACACAAAGTTATCCACACATTGGGTGGATAGATCAAAAACCCCAATTGAATCAGGCACTTACTCGCGGAGTCTCAGTAAAACTTTAGGTTCCCCACTTAATCGGGTGGTTGACAACGATGTCTGAAAGCAACTCGTTGCGCGTTGCGGTGGACACCCCGGCGCACACGGCCGTCGGCGAACCCCTGACCTATCTGAGCGATCCCGCGTTGCTGGCGGGCACCTTGGTGCGCGTTCCGCTGGGACGGCGCGAGGTGACGGGCATCGTGTGGAGCGCGGGTGACGCGCCTGAGCCCGATGTGGCGATCGAGCTCAAGCGCGTGCTGCATGCGCTCACTTCGCTGCCGCCGCTGCCCCAGCGCTGGCTGGAGTTGGTGGCGTTCACCGCCGCCTATTACCAGCGCGGGATCGGTGAGGTGGCGCTGTCGGTGCTGCCGCCCGAACTGCGCAAGCTTGACGACGCTCAGGTGCGCCAGCGCATCGCCCGATTGCACAAGGCCTTGGCCGTGGCTCCCTCTGCAGCCGCCGCGCAGACGGCGCCGCTGTTGAGCGAGGCGCAGCAGCGCGTGCTCAGCGAACTGTCGCAAGCGACGTCGCAAGCCGCCGCGCCCACGGCGCTGCTGCACGGCATCACGGGCAGCGGCAAGACCGAGATCTACCTGCAGGCCGCGGCCGAGGCCTTGTCCGCAGGCCGCCAGGCGCTGGTGCTGGTGCCCGAGATCAACCTGACGCCGCAGCTCGAAGCGCGCTTTGCCGAGCGCTTCGCCGGGCGCCACATCGTGTCGATGCACAGCGCCCTGACCCCCGCACAGCGGCTGCGCAGCTGGCTGGCGGCGCATCTGGGGCTGGCCGATCTGGTGCTGGGCACGCGGCTGGCGGTGTTTGCCTCGATGCCTCGGCTCGGCCTGATCGTGGTCGACGAAGAGCACGACCCGTCCTACAAGCAGCAAGAAGGCGCGCGCTACTCGGCCCGCGATCTGGCCATCTACCGCGGCAAGCTCGAAGGCGCCACGGTGCTGCTGGGCTCGGCCACGCCGTCGCTCGAGACCTGGCAGCGCGCTCAGGAGGGGCGCTACTTGCGCCTGTCGCTGCCTGCGCGCATCGGCGATGGCGCGCTGCCCCGGGTGCGGCTGGTCGACATGAACCTGCAGCCGCGCGTCAAGGGCGGCGCGGTGATGTCGCCGCCGCTGCTCGATGCACTGAACCAGCGCATCGCCTGCGGTGACCAGAGCCTGGTGTTCCTCAACCGCCGCGGCTATGCGCCGGTGCTGCATTGCGGCGACTGCGGCTGGAAGAGCGCTTGTGCGCATTGCAGCGCGTGGCGCGTGTTTCACAAGCTCGACCGCACGCTGCGCTGTCACCACTGCGGCTACACCGAGCGCGTGCCGCGTGCCTGTCCCGACTGCGGCAACCTCGACATCGCGCCGATGGGTCGCGGCACCGAGCGGCTCGAAGAGCAGCTCGCCGAACTGCTCAAGCGCCCCGACGGCACGCCGGCGCGCATCGCGCGCATCGACGCCGACAGCACACGCGCCAAGGGTTCGCTCGAAGCGCAGCTGGGCGCCGTGCATGCGGGCGACGTCGATGTGCTGGTCGGCACGCAGATGATCACCAAGGGCCACGACTTCCGTCGCATCACGCTGGTGGCGGCGGTCAACCCGGACGCATCGCTGTTCAGCAGCGATTTCCGCGCGCCCGAGCGGCTGTTTGCGTTGCTGATGCAAGCGGGCGGACGCGCCGGGCGCGACGCCGCACAGGCCGAACGCAGCGAGATGTGGGTGCAGACCTGGCATCCGCAGCACGCGCTCTACGCCGCGCTGCGCCGCCACGACTTCGACGCCTTCGCGGCGTCGCAGCTCGACGAGCGCCGCATGGCGGGGCTGCCGCCGTTTTCCCATCTGGCGCTGCTGCGTGCCGAAGCGAAAACGGCCGAGGCGGCACGCGCCTTTTTGCAGGCCGCATCGCGCCTGGCCGAGGCCGACGCCGAAGCGGCCGGCGTGACGCTTTACCAGCCGGTGCCCACGCCGATCGCGCGGGTGGCCAATGTCGAGCGCATGCAAATGCTGCTCGAGTCGCCGTCACGCCAGTCGATGCAACGGTTTCTGGCCTGGTGGCTGCCGCAGTTGCACTACGAGCGTCAGGTCCGCACGGGCGACGAGCGCATCTTGCGCTGGGCCGTCGACGTCGACCCGTTGGCGATCTGACGCCGCGGGCCGCCCACGCTCAGGCGGGCCACGCCCCCGGCACCAGCGCGGCCATCGCCTGCTTCTTCACGGTGGCCGCGCCCAGCAGCGCGAAGCCGAGCAGCGTGCCATCGGCGCCGACAAAGCGTGCTTCGCAGGCGTCAGCGGTGGCTTCGACTTCCCAATGCCCTGCGGCGCCGGGTTGTGGCGGGCACACGATGGTCGGGCACGCCGGCGTCTTTACCAGCACCGGCATCGCCGGGTAGACCACCGGGGTGGTTTGGCCGCACAGCGTGGCGGCCAGCGCGCGTGACTGCTGCATCAGCGGCATCACGTAGGGCAGGTTCAGCCCCAGCACCTCGGCGCAATCGCCCACGGCCCACACGTGGGCAGCCGAGGTTGCCAGCAGCCGGTCGACGCTGATGCCGCGGCCCACCGCGATTCCGGCGGAGCGCGCCATCTCCACCCGGGGTCGCAGCCCGACGGCCGACAGCACCCGGTCGGCGCGCAGCGAGCTGCCGTCAGTCAACGTCACGCTCAGGCCGTTGCCGTCGTGATCGACCCGGCTGGCTGCGGCACCGAAGCGAAACGCCACCCCGGCCGATTCGAGCCGAGCGCGCAGCCAGTCGCTGGCCTCGCGCGGCAGCAGACGCGACAGCGGCCCGTCGGCCAGGTCCAGCACCGTGGGTGCGATGCCGCGGTGCAGCAAGTCGTTGGCGAACTCGCAGCCGATCAGCCCGGCACCGAGGATGGCCACGTTGTGGGCGCCTTCCAGCGCCTGCGAAAAGCGTGCGTAGTCGTCGAGGTCGTTGACCGAGCACACCGCGTCGGCAGCGTCACCGGCCAGCGGCACACGGATCGGGTCGGCGCCCAGCGCCAGCACCAGATCGCGGTAGGCCAGCACCTCGCCGCCGGCCAGCGTGAGTTGGCGCGCAGCGGTGTCGATGTGCTGCACGGACACGCCGCCACGCACGTCGGCGTTGAGCTCGGTGGCCATCTTTTCGGCGGGCTTCATCAACAAGCTGGCGGCGGTTTTCTGGCCGGCCAGCGCGTTGGACAGCATCGGCTTGGAGTAGTAGCCGCCGTGGTCGCGGCTCAGCACCACCAGCGGGGTTTCCTTGTCGAGTTTGCGGAACTCGCGCGCCACGGCATAGCCGGCGAGCCCGCTGCCCACCACCACCAGCGGCGCGGCCGCCATCAGATCGCCACCATCTCGAACTCGGACTTGGCCACGCCGCAGTCCGGGCATTCCCAGTGGGCGGGCACATCGGCCCACAGGGTGCCGGCAGGAATGCCGTCATCGGGCAGGCCCAAGGCTTCGTCGTAAACGAAGCCGCACACCAAGCATTGGTACTGTTTCATGGATCAGGGTCTCGCGGGGTTGGGTGAAAAAACGGGAACAGTTGCGGATTTTCGCTTGCCAACCCATGGCACATGAAAAAAAGGGCGGCATCGCTGCCGCCCTTGAACTGCGATCTCGCCTGCTGGCGAGATCGCACCGGTCACGCCAGGTCGTAGCGGTCGAGGTTCATCACCTTGTTCCACGCTGCCACGAAGTCGCGCACGAACGCCGGCTGGGAATCGCTGCACGCATACACCTCCGACAAGGCACGCAGCTGCGAGTTCGAGCCGAAGACGAGATCGACGGTGGTGGCCGTCCACCGCAGAGCGCCGGTGGCCCGGTCGCGCCCTTCGAGCACGCCGGCGGTGGCGGACTTCAGCCACGCCGTGCGCATGTCGAGCAGGTTGACGAAGAAGTCATTCGTCAGCACTCCGGGCCGCTGCGTGAACACGCCGTGAGCGGCCCCTCCGGCGTTGGCATTGAGCACGCGCAGGCCACCGACCAGCACCGTCATCTCGGGGGCGGTGAGGTTGAGCAGTTGGGCCTTGTCCACCAGCAGTTCGGCCGCTGCACCCTCGAGCCCCGCGCGGACGTGGTTTCGAAAGCCGTCCGCCAGTGGCTCCAGCACGGCGAACGAGGCCACATCGGTGTGCGCCTGCGACGCATCGGTGCGCCCCGGCGTGAATGGCACGGTCACCTGGTGGCCGGCCTGGCTGGCGGCCGCCTCGACCGCAGCGCAGCCGCCCAGCACGATCAGGTCGGCCAGCGAGATCTTCTTGCCGCCGGACTGCGAGGCGTTGAACTCGTGCCGGATGCCTTCCAGCGTGGACAGCACGCGGGCCAGCGCGGCCGGCTGGTTGACCGCCCAGTCCTTTTGCGGCGCGAGGCGGATGCGCGCACCGTTGGCCCCGCCGCGCTTGTCGCTGCCGCGGAAGGTGGCTGCCGAAGCCCAGGCGGTGGTCACCAGCTCGGAGATGGACAAGCCGCAGGCGAGGGTCTTGGCCTTGAGCGCGGCGATGTCGTGCGCATCAACGAGCGCATGGTCGAGCGCAGGCACCGGGTCTTGCCAGACCAGCACTTCCTTCGGCACGAGTGGGCCGAGGTAGCGGGCGCGCGGGCCCATGTCGCGGTGGGTCAGCTTGAACCAGGCGCGCGCGAAGGCGTCCGCGAAGTCCTGCGGGTTGTGGTGATAGCGGCGCGAGATCTTCTCGTAGGCGGGATCGAAGCGCAGCGACAGGTCCGCCGTGGTCATCATCGGCGGGTGCTTCTTCGACGGATCGTGCGCGTCGGGGATCAGGTGCTCGGGTTTGCAGTTCTTGGGCGTCCACTGGTGGGCACCGGCCGGACTTTGGGTCAGCTCCCACTCGTAGCCGAACAGCATGTCGAAGTAGCCCATGTCCCACGTCGTTGGATGGGGCTTCCAGGCACCTTCGATGCCGCTGGTGGTGGTGTGTACCCCCTTGCCGCTGCCCAACGCGTTCTTCCAGCCCAGACCCTGCTCTTCGAGCGCTGCGCCTTCGGGCTCGCGGCCGACCAGCGACGGATCACCGGCGCCGTGGGCCTTGCCGAAGGTGTGGCCGCCGGCGATCAGGGCCACCGTCTCCTCGTCGTCCATGGCCATGCGCGCGAAGGTCTCGCGCACATCGCGGCCTGACGCCACCGGATCGGGGTGGCCGTTCGGGCCTTCCGGGTTCACGTAGATCAGGCCCATCTGCACGGCGCCCAGCGGGTTGGCGAGTTGGCGATCGCCGCTGTAGCGCTCGTCACCCAGCCACGTCTTTTCGGTACCCCAGTGGATGTCGTCTTCGGGCGCCCAGATGTCGGGGCGCCCGCCGCCGAAGCCGAAGGTCTTCAAACCCATCGACTCCATCGCCACGGTGCCGGCCAGCACGATCAGGTCGGCCCACGACAGCTTGCGGCCGTACTTCTGCTTGATCGGCCACAGCAGGCGGCGCGCCTTGTCCAGGTTGCCGTTGTCCGGCCAGCTGTTCAGGGGGGCGAAGCGCTGCGCACCGTTGCCCGCCCCGCCGCGGCCGTCGGCGATGCGGTAGGTGCCCGCGGCGTGCCAGGTCATGCGCACGAACAGGCCGCCGTAGTGGCCCCAGTCGGCAGGCCACCAGTCCTGCGAATCCGTCATCAGCGCCTTGAGGTCACCCACCACGGCGTCCAGATCCAGGCTCTTGAATTCCTTGGCGTAGTTGAAGGACGAACCCATCGGGTCGACGCGGGACGAGTGCTGCTCGAGGATCTTCAGGTTCAGCTGCTGGGGCCACCAGTCGGCATTGGTCTGGCCGCTGCGGGCCTGGGCCTGGGTGCGCGTACCGCCCGCGAACGGGCACTTTGCTTCGGTTGACATGCTGGTCTCCTGGGGATGGATTCGATACACCGCTCGGCGGGTGGAATGTGCCTGCCTTGCGCACAAAAAATGTACCCAAATGGTGTGTCCTTGAACACGCAATTGACTGAACCCTGTCCATAGTCAATGCCAATCGGTTTTGACGCCCCGCGGCCTCGGGGGGAAACCCCAGTGCCGGTGGCAACTGGCGCTTACAGTCGATCGCGGCCGACCCTCAAAGTGGAGTTTTCATGTCCTTGCGTCCCTTCAACCTGCTTCGTCGCGCCTTCGCCGGCCTGTGGTGGCTCATCGACGTCGCCCGCCGCACGCTGCTGAACCTGCTGTTCCTGTTGCTCGTGGCCGTGGTGCTGTTCGCCATGGCCAAGCGCGAGACGCCCACGCTGCAAGACAACACAGCGCTGGTGCTCGGGCTCGAAGGCCCGCTGGTTGAGGAAATGCCCGGCAGCGTGCGCGACAACGCGATCGCGCGGCTGGGCGGCGAGTCGATGCACATCACCCGGCTGCGCGATGTGCTGGCGGTGCTGGAGTCGGCGGCCACCGACCCGCAGATCACCCGCGTGGTGCTGATGCTCGACGACTTCCAGGGCGCCGGCCTGGCCAGCCTGCGCGAGGTCGCCGATGCGATCGAGCGCTTCAAGGCCAGCGGCAAGCCGGTCGTGGCCTGGGGCTCGGGCTACAACCAGAAGCAGTACTACCTCGCCGCGCACGCCAGCGAGGTGCTGATGCACCCGCTGGGTGCGGTCTATCTGGATGGCTACGGCCACCTGCGCAACTACTACCGTGACGCGCTCGACAAGCTCGGTGTCGGTGTCAGCCTGGTGCGCGTGGGCACCTTCAAGAGCGCGGCCGAGCCGTTCATCGCCAACGGCCCGTCCGAGGCCGCCACCCGGGCCGACACCGCGCTCTACAGCGCCTTGTGGGCGACCTACACCGAGGGCATCGAGCACGCACGCAAGTTGCCGCCGGGCAGCACGCAAGCGCTGATCGACGCCTTGCCCGAACGCCTGACGGCCGCGGGCGGTGACGGCGCGCGCCTGGCGCTCGACGCCCATCAGGTCGATGCGCTCAAGACCCGCGACGAGTTGCGCGCCCTGCTGATCGAGCGTGGTGCGCGCGACGCGCAGGCACAGACGTTTCGCCAGGTTTCGTTCGACAACTACCTGACGCTCATCACCCCCGTGGTCAAGCCCGCTGGCGACGCCGTGGCGGTGGTGGTGGCCGAAGGCGAGATCGTCGACGGCAAGGCGCCGGGTGGTGCGGTGGGCGGGCTGTCGACTGCCGCGCTGGTGCGTCAGGCACGCGAAGACGACGCGATCAAGGCGCTGGTGCTGCGCGTCAATTCGCCCGGTGGCAGCGTGTTCGGATCCGAACTCGTGCGTCGCGAGCTCGAGCTCACTCGCGCGGCGGGCAAGCCGGTGGTCGTGTCGATGGGCGATGTGGCAGCTTCGGGCGGCTACTGGATTTCGACCGCGTCCGACGAGGTGATGGCCGATGCGGGCACCATCACCGGCTCGATCGGCGTGTTTGCGCTGCTGCCGCACGCGCACGAGGCCATCGGCAAGCTCGGTGTGCATGCCGAGGGGGTGACCACCACCTGGCTGGGGGCTGCGAGTGATCCGCGCCGCGAGCCTGATCCGCGCTTCCTCGGCATGGTGCAGACCAGCGTGGACCACATCTACGCCGACTTCATCGGCAAGGTCGCGCAGGCGCGCAAGAGCACGCCGCAGCGTATCGACGAGGTGGCGCAGGGCCGCGTGTGGACCGGTGCGCAAGCGCTGGAGCGGGGGCTGATCGATGGCATCGGCAGCCTCGACGCCGCCATCACCTCAGCCGCGTTGCGTGCCAAGCTGGTGAGCGAGGCCGACGCAGGTGCTGCGCGCGGCTACCGCGTGGCCTACATCGACCGCGAGCCCGGGCGTGTCGAGCAACTGCTCGAGGCCTTCGGCGGTGCAGCGGCGCGCGCGCTGGCCACCCACTTTGACTTGCGGCTGGTGTCGGCGGGCCTGCCCGACAGCCTGACCGGTCCGGTGCGTCACGATCTGGGCTGGCTGGCCGATCTGGCCGATGGCCGCAAGCCGTTCGCGGCCGTCACGCATTGCCTGTGCGATGCGCCTTGATGGTGGCGCGGGGCATCCTGTGGTCCTGAGGCTCAGCGCATGAGCTCGGTGCCGGCATCGCTCAACCCCGCGCAGCTCGAGGCGGTGCACTACCTGGGCGGGCCTTGTCTGGTGCTGGCCGGTGCCGGCTCGGGCAAGACGCGGGTCATCACGCACAAGATCGCGCGGCTGCTCGAGGCGGGCTACGCGCCGGGGCAGATCGCCGCCATCACCTTCACCAACAAGGCCGCGCAGGAAATGCGCGAGCGCGCCAAGGAACTGGTCGGCGCGCGTGCGGCCAAGCACCTGGTGGTCAGCACCTTTCACTCGCTGGGCGTGCGCATGCTGCGCGCCGACGGCACCCGGCTCGGCCTGAAGGAGAAGTTCAGCATCTTCGACAGCGACGACGTGCTGGGCTTGCTCAAGGAGGCGGGTGCGAGCAGCGACAACGCGCTGGCGCGGCGCTGGCAGTGGGCGATCAGCGGCTGGAAGAACCAGGGGCTCAACAGCGAGCAGGCCGAAGCCGTGGCCGCCAACGACGACGAGCGCGTGGCCGCGCGCGTCATGAAGCGCTACGAGGAAAAGCTTGCGGCCTATCAGGCGGTCGATTTCGACGACCTCATCTCGCTGCCGCACAAGCTGCTGCGCCAGGACGACGAAGTGCGCGCCAAATGGCAGGAGACCTTGCGCTACGTGCTGGTCGACGAGGTGCAAGACACCAACACCATCCAGTACGAGCTGCTGAAGTCGCTGGTCGACCACCCCGACGAGCGCCGTCGCGGCCTGTTCACCGCGGTGGGCGACGACGACCAGAGCATCTACGGCTGGCGCGGCGCCACCATCGAGAACCTCAAGCGCCTGTCGGTCGAATACCCGCGGCTGAAGGTGATCGCGCTGGAGCAGAACTACCGCTCCACCGGCAACATCCTGCGCGCGGCCAATGGCGTGATCGCCCACAACCCCAAGCTGTTCGAGAAAAAGCTGTGGAGCGATCTGGGCGACGGCGAGCCGGTGCGCGTGGTCGAGTGCGACGGCGAAGAACACGAAGCCGAGCGCGCCGTGGCCAGCATCCAGGCCCTGCGCGGTGCGGGTGGCAGCGTGGCCGGTGGCGGCGGCGTCGAGTTCAAGGACTTCGCCATCCTCTACCGCGCCAATCACCAGGCCCGCGTGTTCGAAAAGGCGCTGCGCCGCGCGAACCTGCCCTACAAGGTCTCAGGCGGCCAGAGCTTTTTCGACCGCGCCGAGATCCGCGACCTGTGCGCCTGGCTGCGCCTGCTGGTCAACAACGATGACGACCCGGCCTTCCTGCGCGCGGTGAGCACGCCCAAGCGCGGCATCGGCACGCAAACGCTGTCGAGCCTGGGCGAATTCGCCGGCCGCTGGAAGACCAGCCTGTACGAGGCGCTGTTTGCCGAATCGCTGGGCACCGCCGTGCCGGCGCGCGCCATCGGATCGCTGCACGAATTCGGCCGCTACGTGAACGACCTCGAATACCGCGCGCGCCACACCACCGGGTCCGAAGATGCCAAAGCGCTGCTCATGGGCTGGCTCAAGGACATCGGCTACGAGCAGCACCTGCACGACGGCGAAGACAGCGAAAAGCTCGCTGCCGCACGCTGGAGCAACGTGCTCGACTTCGTCGACTGGATCGCCAAACGCTGTGGCGGCGAGATCGAAAACGACGGCGGGATGACGGTCGAGACCGAGAAGAAAAGCGTGCTCGATGTGGCGCAGACCATCTCGGTGATCATCAGTCTGGCCGAGCGCGGCGACGATCAGAACGTGATCACGCTGAGCACGCTGCACGCCGCCAAGGGCCTGGAGTGGCCGCACGTGACGCTGGCCGGCGTCAACGAAGGCCTGCTGCCGTTTCGCTCGGACGACGAAGACATGACGCCCGAGCGGCTGGAAGAAGAACGCCGCCTGATGTACGTGGGCATCACCCGCGCGCGCACCACCTTGCTGGTCAGCACACTGCGCCGCCGCAAGAAAGGCCGCGACACCATCCAGGGCGTGCCCAGCCGCTTCATCAAGGAAATGAAGCTGCACGAGGTGCAAGCCAAGGTGGACCCGATGGAAAAGCTCAAGGCGCTGCGAGCCGCTGCAGCCGAGCGGGCGGCGCAGTCCGCGGTGGCGGGCAGCAAGGCTTAGCCAGACGCTGCCTTGGGCGTCGGTGCGCTAACCCCCCAGCACCGCCGCCATCGCCACCGCCGTGGCCTCGACGTTCGATGAGTTCAGTCCGGCCACGCACATGCGGCCCGATCGCACGAGGTACACCGCGTGCTCTTCGCGCAGGCGGTCGACTTGCTCGGCGGTGAGACCCGTGTAGCTGAACATGCCGCGCTGATTGATGAAGCAGTCGAAGTTGCGACCCGGCAGTTTGGCGCTGAGCACCGCGTGCAGGCGCTGGCGCATGGCCAGGATGCGCGCTCGCATGGTGTCGAGCTCGGCGGCCCATTGCGCTCGCAGCTCGGGTGTTTGCAGCACGCGCGCGACGATCTGGCCGCCGTGGGTGGGCGGGCTGCTGTAGTTCTTGCGCACCGTGGCGCGCAGCTGGCCGAGCACCAGCTCGGCCTGAGCGGCATCGGGGCACACCACGCTGAGCGCACCGCAGCGTTCGCCGTACAGCGAGAAGCTCTTGGAGAACGAACTGGCGCAAAAGAACGTGATGCCGGCATCGGCCAGCGCGCGGATGGCGTGGGCGTCTTCCTCGATGCCGTCGCCAAAGCCCTGGTAGGCGATGTCGACGTAGGGCAGCAGCTGGCGCTCGCGGATCACCGGGATCAGCTCGGCCCATTGCGCCGCGCTCAGGTCGACGCCGGTCGGGTTGTGGCAGCACGCGTGCAGCAGCACGATGCTGTGCGCGCTCAGCGCCTTGAAGGCGGCCAGCATCTCGGCGAACTTCAGCCCGCCGGTGGCGCTGTCGTAGTACGGGTAGGTGTTGACCTGAAAACCGGCGCCTTCGAACATGGCACGGTGGTTGTCCCAGGTCGGATCGCTCACCCACACCTGCGACTGCGGGAAGTAGCGCTTGAGAAAGTCGCCGCCCACCTTCAGCCCGCCCGAGCCGCCTATCGTCTGCACGGTGGCGATGCGAGCGCTGGTCACCGCCTCGTGTGTCGGCCCGAACAGCAGGTGCTGCACGGCCAGCCGGTAGTTGGCCGCGCCTTCCATCGGCTGGTAGGGCCGCGCGCCGATGCCTTGCAGCATGGCGGCCTCGGCCTCGCGCACCGCGGCCATCACCGGCAGGCGCCCGGCGTCATCGAAGTAGATGCCGATCGACAGGTTGATCTTGTGCGAGCGCGCATCGCGGCCGAAGGCTTCGTTCAGCGTCAGGATGGGGTCGCCGGCATAGGCGTCGATGTGTTCAAACATGGGTCAGGCGGACAGGGCCGCTTCAATGTCGGCCTTCAAAGAGGCCGGGGTGTCGTTGGGGGCGTAGCGCTTGAGGGTCTGGCCGTTGCGGCCGATCAGAAACTTGGTGAAGTTCCACTTGATGCCCTCGGTGCCCAGGATGCCCGGCGCGCTGGTCTTGAGCCATTTCCACAGCGGGTGGGCGTCGGCGCCATTGACCTCGATCTTGCTCATCATCGGGAAGCTGACGTGGTACTTGCTGCGGCAAAAAGTGCCGATCTCGATGTCGCTGCCGGGGTCTTGCGCGCCGAACTGGTTGCACGGAAAGCCGATCACCGTCAGGCCGCGTTCGCCGTAGGTTTGCCACAACTCCTCGAGCCCGGCGAACTGCGGCGTGAAGCCGCACGCGCTGGCGGTGTTGACGATCAGCAGCACGCAGCCACGTTGCGCCGTGAGCGGAAAAGCAGAGCCGTCGATCGCGTTGGCCTCAAAGTCGTAGGCGCTGGTGGCGGTGGTGTTCATGGGGACTCCTTGGGGTCGAGGTGAAACGGCGCCACGCAAGAGCCGCGAAGCACGTCTCGATCGTATCGCCGGGCCGCTCGGGCAGTCCCCGGCGCGGGCTGAAGTCGCGTCGCCCCGCGGGGGTATTCAAAGCGGCCGCTCGCGCGCCGCCCAAACGGCCGTCAGCACGATCAGTCCGCCGCCGACCAGCAAGGGCACGGTGATGCGCCCCGCGCCCATCCAGGTCGACGAGATGGCGGCAAAAAGCACTTCGCTGAGCATCAGCACCGAGGTCACCTGGGCCGGCAGGTGGGTGGCGCCGATCTGCAGCGCGATGTTGGTGCACAAGAAGAGCGCCACCATCACGAGCACCAGCGACCACACCCACACGGGCACCGCAGCCACGCCACCCGCCATGGGCCACGGCACCTGGCCTTGCGCACTCAGCAGCGCACCCACCAGCGCCGACACCACAGCCCCGCCAACAAACATCGCCAGCACGCGGCTTTCCTGGGAGCGCCGCGCCTGGTGCTTGAGCAGCACGTTGTTGAGCGCCAGGCCGATGCCACCCAGCACGCCCAGCCATTCGGCGAGCGAATTCGGCAAAGGCAGCGCGCTCCAGCCGACGTTGCCCTCGGGTTGCAGCACGATGGCCGCACCGGCCAGCGCCAGCGCCACGCGTGCCACGGCGGCCCGGCTCATGGGTTCCTTGAGCAACCAGCGCGCCAGCAGCGCCGACCACAGTGGCATCAGATAAAACAGCAGCACCACCCGCACCACGTCGCCGATCACGCAGGCCCAGTTGAAGGCCGCATTGGTGACGCCAGCGGCCAGCGCCAGCACCCACAGCGTCCGGTGGCGCATCAACTGGCGCAGCGAGTCAGGGCGAAAGACCACGATCAACGCCACCGCGGGCGCGTAGATCAGCACGGTGGCCCACAGCGGGTGCAGGCCTTGTGATTGAAGCTGCCGAAACGGCCACCACGACAGACCCCACACCAGGCCGTTGAACACCAGCGCCAGCGCGGCCCAGCCTGGGGCGATGGGCCGCAAGGGTTTCAGTGCGGGTCGCTGCGCGCCAGCGCCAGCAGGTGATCCACCTCGACCCGGTGCCGCACGCAGTTGGTCTGGTGCCAGCGGCGGATCAGCCACATCATGCCGGCCACCAGCGCACCGAAGATGGCCATGGCCGCGAAGGCCGACAAACCCAGTTTGGTCATGCCGGCATACACCGCACCGAGCCCGAGGATGGCGGCTTGTTCGTTGAAGTTCTGCACCGCGATCGAGCGGCCCGAGCCCATCAGGTTGTGCCCGCGGTGCTGCAGCAAGGCGTTCATCGGCACGACCATGAAGCCGCCCAGCCCGCCCAGCAGGATCAGCAGCGGCGCTGACACCCACACGTGGGTGGTGACGGTCACGCCGATCACGAGCGCTCCCATGGCAATGCCCAGCGGAATCACCTTCGTGGCCTGATCGAGCCGCATGCGCATCGAGGCCGCCACCGCACCGGCAGCCGTGCCGATCGCCACCACGCCCACCAGTGCCGAGGCCTGCGTCGTGTCATAGCTCAGGGCCACGGCGGCCCAGGCCAGCACGATGTAGCGCAAGTTGCCCGACACGCCCCAGAACAGCGTGGTGGTCGCCAGCGAGATCTGACCCAGCTTGTCGGACCACAGCCGTCGGTTACAGCGATGAAAGTCGGCCACCAGCCCGATCATGCTGTGCGCGATGGGTTGCAGCGGCGCCTCGGTGCGCGGGATGCGCAGATTGAACGCGGCGGCCAGCGCGTACAGCAGCACCATGGCGGCAATCGCTGCCTCGGCCGGTGTGTCGATGCCGAGATCGAGCACGGGCAGGTCCAGCGCCAGCAGGTGTGACGACACCACCGGACCGACCAGTTGCCCGCCGAGCAGCACGCCCAGGATGATCGACAGGATGGTCAGCCCCTCGATCCAGCCGTTGGCCTGCACCAGTTGCGAGTTGGGCAGCAGTTCGGTCAGGATGCCGTACTTGGCCGGTGAGTAGGCGGCCGCACCCAGGCCGACGATCGCGTAGGACATCAGCGGGTGGCTGCCAAACAGCAGCAGCAGGCAGCCGGCCACCTTGATGAGGTTGGAGAAAAACATCACCTGGCCCTTGGGCCTCGCGTCGGCGATGGCCCCGACGAACGGCGCCAGTACCACGTAGAACAGCGCGAACATCGGCACCAGGGCGGCGCGTTGCCACTCGGGCTGCCCCGACGCCTTGAGCAACTCGACGGCCGCCACGAACAGCGCGTTATCAGCCAGCGAGCTGAAAAACTGCGCGGCCATGATCGTGTAGAAACCTTTTTTCATTCGCGCGTGGGGCACGGCTGTCGGGTCGACATGACCCAGCCGTGGAGCCAACGGGTCTCCCTGCGGCGCGGGTTATAGCACGCGGGTATCGGGGGTACGGCGCACCACAGGCCGCTTTGCCGGTGCTTTTGGCCGGCGCCGAAGAAGGCCTGCGGCAAAATGATTTTTTGTGCTTCGATTGGCGACCCATTTGGGCCACCATGCCTGTCAGCGAACCCCCACCCATGCCGCGCCCCATCGAAGCCCTGATCCACACCGACGCACTGGCCCACAACCTGCGGCGAGCCCGGGCGCACGCGCCCGATGCGAAGTTGTGGGCGGTGGTCAAGGCCAACGCCTACGGCCACGGCATCGAGCGCGCTTACCCCGGGTTGCAGGGGGCCGATGGCTTTGCGCTGCTCGACCTCGACGAGGCGCAGCGGGTGCGCGAACTCGGCTGGCGTGGCCCGATCCTGCTGCTCGAGGGCTGCTTCGAGCCGCGCGACCTTGAACTGTGTTCGCGGCTGCACCTGTGGCACACGGTGCACCGCGAGTCGCAGATCGACTGGCTGGCCGCGCACAAGACGCAGCAGCCGCACCAGGTGTTCCTCAAGCTCAACAGCGGCATGAACCGCCTGGGCTTCACGCCGGCGGCCTACCGCTCGGCCTGGTTGCGCCTGAGTGGCCTGACGCAGGTCGAAAGCATCACGCTGATGACGCACTTTGCCGATGCCGATCTGCGCGCCGACGCCGGCGTGCCGGGCGCTGCGCGCGGCATCGATCGCCAGATGGCGGTGTTCGACGCCGCCACCGAGGGCCTGTCGGGCGAGCGTTGCGTGTCCAACAGCGCGGCGGCCTTGCGCTACGCGCCACACGACAGTGGAGCGCGCGCCGACTGGGTCCGCCCCGGCGTGGCGCTGTACGGCTCATCGCCGGACTTTCCCACCCGCGGCATTGCCGACTGGGACTTGCAGCCGGCGATGTCGCTGCGCAGCAAGTTGATCGCCACGCAGGAACTGCAGCCTGGCGACACCGTGGGCTACGGCAGCCGCTTCGTGGCCGAGCGGCCGATGCGCATCGGCGTGGTGGCGTGCGGCTACGCCGACGGCTATCCGCGCTCGGCGCCCAACGGCACGCCGGTGCTGATCGATGGCGTGCGCTGTGTCCTGGTCGGACGGGTGTCGATGGACACGCTGACGGTCGACCTCACGCCGGTGCCCGATGCGCGCATCGGCAGCGAGGCCACCCTTTGGGGCCGCTCGTCGCGCCGCGCCTTACTGCCCATCGACGAGGTGGCGCAGCCCGCCGGCACTGTGGGTTACGAGCTGATGTGCGCGCTGTCGGCGCGCGTGCCCACCGTGTCGATCGGCTGAACGGGCCGTGGCGATGACCACCCCGCGGCACACGGTGCTCGAGAGCGAGGTCGAGTTCACCGCCATCCGTGCGCAG
>CANFXR010000014.1 GCA_947451035.1 Burkholderiales bacterium | reverse complement strand
GCCGGGTGAGCAGGGCGGGGCGGATCACGTCGGCATCGACCAGCAGCACCGAGGTGTCGATCTCGGCGGCCAGGCTCATCGCGAGGTTGGCCGCGACGAAGGTCTTGCCCTCGCCGGGCAGCGCGCTGGTGACCATGATCAGCGTGGCGCGCTGCACCGGCGAGCGGCGCTGGCGCGCGTTCATCAGCAGCGGACGCTTGATCTGCCGGAAGGTCTCGGACAGCACCGAGCGGCGCGACAGCGACACCAGCTTGCCGTTGCGCTCGAGACCGGGCAGGTCGAGGTGCGCGCGCGTGGGCACCACGCCGCGCTCGTCGCTCGGCTTGCGCAGTTGCGTTTCGACTTGCGCCAGCGTGGGCGCCGCACGCGGGCCGACGGGTCTGGCTCCGGGGGGCAGGCTGGCCACGACGTTGTCGGAGCTGTTGATGTTGTCCATGGCATCTCTCAGTTCAGGGAGGGGTTGAAGGCAATCCAGGCCAGCCACAGCGACTGCAGCGCGATCAGCGAGGCCAGCGCGGCGGCGAAGCGCCGTTCGCCCAGGCGCCTGGCGAGCTGGCTGTCGGGGGTGGTGAACACCGACACGGTGCCCAGCACGGGACGCCCGGTCAGCCGGCGCAAGACCGACGCTTCGACGACGGTGGGCGCCATGAAGTCGGCCAGCAGCGCCGCGCCCACACCCATGCCGATCGACAGCAGCACGGCCGCGATGGCCAGTTGCAGCCGGGTCGGCGCGGCCGGCACGGCCGACGCGCGCGGCGGCTCGACCACCCTGAACTCGGCCAGCTGCGACGACTCGTCGAGCTTGACGCCCAGCGCGGCCGACTCGCGCCGCGCGACCATCGAGTCGTAGGTGGTGCGGATGATTTCGTAGTCGCGGTTGAGCTGCGCGTTCTCGGCCTCGACTTGCGGCACCCGCTCGGCCTTGGCGCGCACGTCGTCGAGCTGCGCGGCCTGCGTGGCACGCTGCACCTGCAGCGAGGCCACCCGGGACTCGGCCTCGGCCAGCGCGAGGCGCAACTGCTGGCGGGCTGCCCAGGCCGCCTCGCTGCTCGCGCGCACCGGGGCCTTCGCCAGCGGCGCGGGCGCCTCGCGCGCTTCGGCATCGAGCTGCTCGATGAGCCGCCGCGTGGCGACCACGTCGGGGTGCTCTTCGGTGTAGCGCCCGAGCAGGTCGTCGAGCCGCTTGCGCTGATCGAGCGCCCTCAGTTCGATCTCGCTGGGCGCGGCGACGCTGTCGGCGGGGGTGTCGCCAGCGGGCACCGTCCCGTCGAATCCGAGCTCGCGCCGGTAGGCGTCACGCGTGTGCTGCGCGGCCAACAACTCGGCATTGAGCCGGCTGACCTGCTCGGTGAGCGCCGAGATGCGACCGAAGTAGTCCTGATTGCTCACACCGGCCATGCCGAAGTTGCGAATCCTGAAGTCCTTCAGGCGTCCTTCGACCTCGGCCAGCTTGTCCGAATAGGTGTGGATCTGCGCTTCGATGAAACGACCGGCTTCTTGCGAGTCGACCTTCTTGGCGTTCGCACCCGCGTGCACGAACAGGTCCAGCGTGGCCTCGACCAGACTCTGCGCGCCCTCGGGGCTGCTGCCGCGGTAGGTGATGTCGTACAGGTTGCCCGACGGCGTGGGCGTGATGTGGATCCGGCGCATCAGGCTCGACACCAGCGCGTTGGTCTCGTTCGGGTCGGACAGGTCGAAATCGAGCTCGGGGCGCTGCACGAGCAGTTCGATGTTGGGTCGCGAGATCAGCGTGCGCGCCAGCATGCCCACGCGCTGATCGATGTCGGGCTGGTAGGCGAGGTTGGCCATCAACGGCTTGAGCACCGTTTGCGTGTCGACATAGATGCGCGCGCTGGCCTCGAAGCGTTCCGATATCGAGGCCACGCCGATCGCGCAGGCCACGGCGGTCGCGCCGCCGACACCCAACACCAGCCAGCGACGCCTTGCCACCAGCCGCATCCAGCGCTGGACCTGTGCGAATTGTTCGTGTGGTGTGTGAGTCATGTTGCGTTCGCCGTGGGTTGATGGAGTCGCGTTGGGTTCGACTTCAGTGGACGCGAAGACAGTTGTTTTCCGATTGAGTCTTCTCAATCGGAAAACACGCCAAACCCTTGCAATGGATCCCATGGAAGAACGACTGATTTCTGCTTCGGGAGCGGCGCTGCCAGCCACGGCCGGCCATCGAGATTCGCAGCCGCCAACGGGGCCCGGCGCCCGCTCGCTCAGCAGTGGCGACGCAGTGCGTTCGGCCGATCCACACGCGCTGGGCGAGGTGGTCGGCTTCGACGAGTTCCTGGCGCAGTTGCACCGCGAAAAGCGGCGCGCCGAGCGCGCCCGCACCTCTTTGTCGCTGGCGATGTTCCATCTGCCCGAGCGCAACCAGCGCGGTGCATTGCAGGTCGATCGGCTGCTCGAGTCGCTGTGCGCCGTCAAGCGCGAGACCGACCTCGTCGGTCGCGCCGGCGATGGCGTGGTGGCGGTGCTGTGCCCCGACACCGACGAGTCCGGCACGCGCAGCTTGCTGCGCAAGGTCAGTCGGCAGGCCGGCGACCTGCCGTTCACGATGAACGTGGCGACCTTCCCGGACGACCTGTTCGACAGCATCGCGCAAGGCATCGAAGTGCCGCAGGTGTTCGAGCCGTTCATCGCGACCGAGACGGCAGACCGCGCGGCTGGCTATGCGCTCAAGCGCACGCTCGATGTGGTGGGCGCGCTGTTCGCGCTGATCGTGCTGTCGCCGGTGATGCTCGCGGTGGCGCTGGCCGTGGCTGTGGGCTCGCGCGGGCCGGTCATCTTCAGGCAGATCCGCGTGGGCAAGGGCGGCGCGCCGTTCACCTTCTACAAGTTCCGCTCGATGGTGACCGGTGGCAACGACGCCATCCACCGCGAGTTCGTGGCCAACCTGATCAAGTCGGCCGCCGAGCCGGTGCCGGCCGGCGACGCCGAACCCGTGCTCTACAAGATCAAGGCCGATCCGCGCGTGACCCGGGTGGGGCGCTTCATCCGGCGCACCAGCCTGGACGAGCTGCCGCAGCTGTTCAACGTGCTCAAGGGCGACATGAGCCTGGTCGGCCCGCGCCCGCCGCTGCCCTACGAACTGGCCCAGTACCAGCCGTGGCACCTGCGCCGCATCCTGAGCGTCAAGCCCGGCATCACCGGCCTGTGGCAGGTCGAAGGGCGCAGCCGCGTGAGTTTCGACGAGATGGTGCGCATGGACCTGCGCTACATCCGCGAGTGTTCGCTCGCCACCGACCTCGGCCTGCTCGCGCGCACGGTGCGCGTCGTTGTGCACTGCGAGGGTGCGGTCTAGCCGCGCTCGCCAGCCATGACTTCTTCCTCAACCCCCCCAGTGCAACCGGACCCCACGGCATGAACATCAATGGCGCAAGAATTCTTGTCACCGGCGGAGCGGGCCTGATCGGCTCGTCCACCATCGAACTCCTGCTGCGCGAGCACGCGTGCGGGCAGATCGTGATCTTCGACAACCTGGTGCGCGGCCGGCTGGCCAACGTCGAGCGCTCGCTGACCGACCCGCGGGTGAGTTTCATCGAGGGCGACATCGCCGATGTGCCCGCCATCGAGCGCGTCACGCGCGGCATGGACGCGGTGATCCACCTGGCCGCGCTGCGCATCACCGCGTGCGCAGCCGAGCCGCGCGAAGCGCTCAAGGTGATGTGCGACGGCAGCTTCAACGTGGTCGAAGCCGCGCGGCTGGCTGGCGTCCAACGCGTGGTGGCGGCCTCGTCGGCGTCGGTCTACGGCTTGGCCGACAGCTTTCCGACCCGCGAAGACCACCACCCGTACAACAACCGCACCTGGTACGGCGCGAGCAAGGTGATGCTCGAAGGCCTGCTGCGCTCGTACCACGCGATGTACGGGCTGCCTTACGTGGCGATGCGCTACTTCAATGTGTACGGCCCGCGCATGGACATCCACGGCAAGTACACCGAGGTGCTGATCCGCTGGATGGAGCGCATCGCCAACGGCCAGCCGCCGCTGATCCTGGGCGACGGCTTGCAGACGATGGATTTCGTCTACATCGACGATGTGGCGCGTGCCAATGTGGCCGCGTTGCTGGCCGATTGCGAGGACGAGGTGTTCAACGTGGCCAGCGGCACCGAGACGTCGCTGGGCGAGCTCGCCAGCGCCTTGCTCACGGTGATGGACGCGCACGGTCTGGTGCCCGAGCACGGCCCCGAGCGCAGCGTCAATCCGGTGTCGCGCCGGCTGGCCTCGACCGAAAAGGCCGAGCGGCTGCTGGGCTTTCGCTCCCGCACGGGGCTGCACGAGGGGCTGAGCCAGCTCGTCGTGTGGTGGTTTGCCAACCGTGCCGAAGTGGTGTGCGCATGATCCCGATCTCCAGACCCGTGATGGGTGATGCCGAGGCCGAGGCCGCCGGCCGCGTGATCCGCAGCGGCTGGACCACGCAGGGTCCCGAGGTGGCGGCCTTCGAGAAGGAATTCGCCGACTACGTGGGCGCACCGCACGCCGCGGCGGTGTCGAACTGCACCACCGCGCTGCACCTGGCGCTGATCGCCGCCGGCGTGAAGGCGGGCGACGAGGTGATCACGGTGAGCCACTCGTACATCGCCACGGCCAACTCGATCCGCTACCTGGGCGCGGTGCCGGTGTTCATCGATGTGGAGTCGGTCACCTTCAACCTCGACGCCACGCAGATCGAGTCGGCCATCACCGCGCGCACCCGCGCCATCCTGTGCGTGCACCAGATCGGCATGCCGTGCGACCTGCGGCACATCCTGCCGATCGCCAGACGGCACTCGCTGCCGGTGATCGAGGACGCGGCGTGCGCCATCGGCAGCGAAGTGCGCTGGAACGGGGACTGGGAAAAAGTCGGCGCGCCGCGCGGCGATGCGGCGTGCTTTTCGTTCCACCCGCGCAAGGTCATCAGCACCGGCGACGGCGGCATGATCACCACGCGCCATGCCGAATGGGACCAGCGATTCCGGCTGCTGCGCCAGCACTCCATGAGCGTGCCGGCCAGCGAGCGACACGGCTCGAGCCAGGTGATCTTCGAGACGTACCCCGAGGTCGGCTTCAACTACCGCATGACCGACATCCAGGCGGCGGTCGGGCGCGAGCAGTTGAAGCGCCTGCCGGCCATCCTCGAGGAGCGGCGTGCGCTGGCGCTGTACTACCACGAGCTGCTGTGCGCCGAGCCCGACCTTGAGCGTCCCGAAGAGCCGCACTGGGCGCGCTCCAACTGGCAGAGCTACAGCGTGGGCCTGCCCGCGCACTGCGATCAGCGCGAGGTGATGCAAGCGCTGCTCGACGCGGGCATCAGCACGCGGCGCGGGATCATGTGCGCCCACCGCGAGCCTGCCTCGTCGACCCTGCCACGCCGTCATGCGCTGAAGAATTCGGAGCGCGCGCAGGACCGCCGGGTGCTGCTGCCGCTGTACCCGGGCATGACACCGGCCGAGCAGGTGCATGTGGTCATGTCGCTGTTGAGGGCGTGCGAGCGCAGGTGCGTCGATGCCTGAGCCGGCCGCAGTCTGCGACGCCGTGCCGGTGCTCCCGCAAGGCGCTCGAAGCCACCGCGAGATCCTGAAGTCGTCGGCGCTGATCGGCGGCTCTTCGGCGATCAACATCGGCATCGGCATGGTGCGAACCAAGCTGATGGCCTTGCTGCTCGACCCGGCCGGCTACGGTGTGTTGAGCGCCTACATGCAGGTGTGCGACCTGGCGCGCAGCGTCGCGCAGATGGGGCTCAACGCCAGCGGCGTGCGGCAGATCGCCGAGGCCGCCGGATCGCACGATGCGCAGCGCATCGCGCACGTGGCCCGGGTGCTCAGCCGCACCTCGCTGCTGTGCGGGCTGCTCGGCGCCGTGCTGCTGGTGGCGCTGTCGGCCCCGCTGGCCGCGCTCACCTTCGGCGACACCGGGCACGCCGGGGCCATCGCCTGGCTCGGTGCGGCCGTGTTCTTCAGCGTGGTGGCGGGCGGGCAGGGCGCGCTCTTGCAGGGACTGCGCCGCATTGGCGACATGGCGCGGCTGTCGGTGATCGGCGCGCTGATGGGCACGCTCATCGCGGTGCCGATGGTGTACGCGCTGGGCACCGATGGCCTGGCGCCCGCGCTGGTGATGATGGCCATGGTGGCGCTGGCCGCCTCTTGGTGGTTCAGCCGCAGGGTCGAGCTGGTCGAGCCGGTGATGAGCCTGCCGCAAATGGCCAGCGAGTCGGCGGCGCTGCTCAAGCTGGGACTGGCCTTCATGGCCAGCGGTCTGCTGATGACCGGCGCGGCCTATGCGGTTCGCACCATCGTGCTGCGGCACTCCGGACTGGAAGCCGCAGGCATCTATTACGCCGCCTGGACGCTGGGCGGGCTGTACCTCGGCTTCGTGCTGCAGTCGCTGGGCACCGATTTCTACCCGCGGCTGGTCGGCGTGGCGCACGACGACGAGGCGTGCAACCGGATGGTCAACGAGCAGGCGCAAGTCAGCCTGCTGCTGGCGATGCCGGGCGTGCTGTTCACCCTGGTGGTGGCGCCGCTGGTGCTCACGCTGTTCTACAGCGCGAAGTTCATGCCGGCCGTCGAGACCCTGCGCTGGATCTGTCTGGGCATGGCGCTGCGGGTGCTGAACTGGCCGATCGGCTATGTGGTGGTGGCGAAGAACCGGCAGGTGCTGTTCTTCTCGATCGAGGCGGCCTGGGTGATCGTGAACGTGACGCTCACCTGGTGGTGTGTGGATGCGTTCGGCGTCACCGGGGCGGGCATCGCGTTCCTGGGGTCGAACGTGTTCCACGGGCTGATCATTTATCCCATCGTGCGCCAGCTGAGCGGATTTCGCTGGACCGCAACGAATGCGGCAACCGCGTGGTTCTTCCTGTCTCTGATCACGGCGGTGTTCGTCGCACTGCAGACCTTGCCTGCCAGGGTTGCCATTCCCCTGGGCCTGTTTGCCACCGCCTGCAGTGCCTTCTTTTCTGTGCGAACGCTGGCTCAGTTGACGCTTTTCGAGCGCCTGCCAGCGTCGATCAGGCGCCTTCTCCAACTAGGGACCCCCGCATGAAAATCATTGTGTTCCTGCACGATCTGGTGCTCGGCGGCACCACGGTCAATTCCATAGAACTGGCGGCAGCGTTGCGTGATCTGCACGGCCACGAGGTGGTGTTCTTCGCAACCCCCGGTCCGATGCAGCAGATGGTGCTCGATCACGGGCTGCGGCTGATCCCGGCGCCGGTCGCACGCACGCAGCCGTCACCGGGGCGCATGCGAGCCCTGCGCCAGGCCATCCGCGATGAAAAGCCCGACTTGCTGCATGTCTGGGAGATCTTGCCGTGCATCGACGCCTACTGGGGCGCGCATGTGCCCCTGGGTCTGCCGGTGTTCGTGACTGACATGCGCATGCAGGTCACCCGGCGGCTGCCCAAGGCGCTGCACACCACCTTCGGCACGCCCGAGGTGCTGGACCAGGCGAAGGCGGCGGGCCGCAAGCGCTCGCTGCTGCTGCTGCCGCCGGTGGACACGCGCATCAACTCGATGGAGCACACGCAGTCGGACGACTTCCGCGCTCAGTGGTCCGTGTCGCCCGAGCAGATCACGCTGGTCACGGTGTCGAGGCTGGAAAATCCGATGAAGGGCGAGAGCCTGCGGCGCACGCTGCAGGCGGTGCGCAGTCTCGGCCACGAACTGCCCCTGCGGCTGCTGTTGGTGGGTGACGGTGCTGCGCGCTCGCGCACCGCGCAGTTGGCCGGGCAGGTCAACGATCACCTGGGCCGCGAGGCAATCACACTGACCGGTGCGATGCGCGACCCGCGGGCGGCTTATGCCGCGGCCGACATCGTGCTCGGCATGGGCAGCTCGGCGCTGCGTGCGCTGGCCTACGGCAAGCCGCTGGTCGTGCTGGGCGAGCGCGGCTTTGCCAGGGAGTTCACCCGGGACACGGCCGCGAGCTTTCACTACACCGGCTTTTACGGCATCGGCGACGGCGCGGCTTCCAACGCAAATTTGGAGGCGGCCATCCGGGCCAGCGCGGGGCGCCTGGGCACTGATGGCTCGCTGGGGGAGTTTTCGCGGCGCTTCGTTGTGGAGAGCTACTCGCTGGAGGTGGTGGCGCGTCAGTTGTCGGGCTACTTCGCTGCGGCGCTGGCCGATCCGCCGCGCGTGTCGGCCTGGGATGTGCTCAGAAATGCCGCCTTCAACCTGCGCGAGCAGAGCTTTCGCGTGCGCGCTCCGCCACCGCCAGCCATGAGGTTCCTTGACGACGGCAGCCGCGCGGGGGGTGGGAATGAATCCGTGTCGCTCGGCTGAGTGCCTGACCCTGGCCGTCCCGGCTGCGGTCTTTGCAGCTCGCCGGTGGTGTCGCCTGCTGAGCCGCCGCCGCAGCAAGCCGCCGTTGACATCGCCCTGTATCCGAGCCCGCCGAAAGATTCCCCATGGATCCTGACTTTGATCCGCTCACGCTGGTGCTGAACTGCGACGACGCCTACGCGATGCCGTTGGCGACCACGCTGCGCTCGGTGGTCGAGGCCATGCCGGGTGCGTGGCCCATCGATGTGCGGGTGATGACCAACCGCTTTTCGGCGGCGCACCGCCAGCGGGTGCTCGAGTCGCTGCCCGCCGGTTCTGTGGACTTGCGCTGGCTCAGCGTCGACCTCGAGCGGTTTGAATCGACATCGACCGTGGCGCACATCTCGCGGGTTGCCTGCGCGCGGCTGCTCACGGCCGACGTGCTCGAAGCCTCGCTGGAGCGGGTGCTGTATCTCGATGCCGATGTGCTGGTCACGGGCAGCTTGCTGCCACTGTGGCGAACGCCGCTGCACGGCGCCGTGCTCGGCGCTGTCGTCGACGACATCGACGACGGCCTGCAGCGATCGGCCGACGAACTGCGCGAGGTGCCCCGGGTGCATCGCTACTTCAACTCCGGCGTGCTGCTGATCGATCTGCGCCGCTGGCGCGATGAGGGCCTGTCGGCCAAGGCATTGCGCTATTTGCAAGCGCACCCCGACTCACCGTTCCCCGATCAGGACGCCTTGAATGTGGCCTGCGACGGGCGCTGGACCGCGCTGGATGAGCGCTGGAATTTCATGCAGCACCGCACCATCGCCTGGGAATCGATCGCCGTGCCCGAGCGCCCCGCCGTCGTGCACTTCGTGACGGCCAACAAGCCGTGGCGCGCGGCCAGCCGCAGCGCGTGGGCGGCGACCTACGACGCGGTGCGCTCGCGAACCCGCTATGCGCGCTCGAGCGCGCAGCGCCTGAAAGACGCGCTGATCGTGATCGGCTGCCGGCTCAAGCACCGGCTGATGAAGCCGCACGAGGTGCGCGCCGCCGCGGCACCGCGCCCGCTGCGGGTGTGCATGCTGGCCTATTCGTTCTACGAGAACGACGGCCGGGTGATGCGCTACGCCGAGGCGCTCGCGCAAGACGGCGCCGAAGTCGATGCGATCGCCCTGCGCCGCGAGGGCCAGCCGCGCGAGGAATGGCTGCACGGGGTGCGGGTGATCCGCATCCAGCGGCGCGAGAAGAACGAGCGCGGGCGCTGGGCGTACCTGCGGCGCGTGTCGCAGTTCCTGGTGCACTCGATGTTCGAGCTGGGCCGCCGGCATCTGAATCGCCCCTATGACCTGGTGCATGTGCATTCGGTGCCCGACTTCGAGGTCTTCGCAGCCTGGATTCCCAAGCTCGGGGGCGCCCGCGTGATCCTCGACATCCACGACATCGTGCCCGAGTTCTATGCCGCGAAGTTCGGCGTGGCCAAGGAGTCGCTGACCTTCCGCAGCCTGCAGCGCATGGAGCGCTGGTCGGCGTCGTTCGCCGATCACGTGATCGTGGCCAACGACTTGTGGCTGGAGAAGATCGTGCAGCGCGCCACGCAGCGCGAGAAGTGCTCGTCGTTCATCAACTACCCGGACCTGACGGTGTTCCACCCGCGGCTGCGCAGCCGCGGCGTCGACGGGCGCTTCGTGCTGTCGTACCCCGGCACGCTGAACTGGCATCAGGGCCTGGACATCGCGATCAGGGCGTTTGCGCTGGCGCACCGCGAGGCCCCGGCGATGGAGTTCCACATCCACGGCGAGGGCAGCGCCAGGGACGGCCTGCGCCAACTGATCGACGAGCTCGGCCTGCAGCGCTCGGTGCACCTGCACCCGCCGCTGCCGCTGCGCGACATCGCGCTGGTGATGGCCGATGCCGATCTGGGCGTGGTGCCCAAGCGCAACGATGCCTTTGGCGGCGACGCCTTCAGCACCAAGGTGATGGAGTTCATGGCGCTCGGCGTGCCGCTGGTGGTGGCCGGCACGCGCGTCGACCGCCACTACTTCGACGATTCGATGCTGCGCTTTTTCACGCCCGGCGATGCGCAGGATCTGGCCCGGGTGATGCTCGAGGCCTACGGCCAGCGCGAGCGCGGCGCCGAACTGGCCGCGCGCGCCACCGAGCACGTGAGCCACAACCACTGGGGCGTGCGCAAGACCGCTTACCTCGAACTGGTGCAAGGGCTGCTGCATGCGCCCGCTTGACTCGACCGGCTTTCGGCTCGACCGGTGGCTGACGCTGGCGGTCGCCGCGCCGCTGACCGGCTGGCGCGACGGTGCTCGCTGCGGAGCGATCCCGATCCTGATGTACCACGGCATAGGCATCGACATCGACGGCCATCGCGACCCGTACTACCGCACGGTGACCTCGCCGGCGGCCTTTCGCGAGCAGATGGGCGTGCTCAAGAGTGGTGGTTTCGAGGCGCTCACGCTGTCCGGGGCGTTGCGGCTGCATCACGCTGTCGATGCGCCCGTCAGGCCGCGGCGTCCGGTCGTCATCACCTTCGACGACGGTCTGGCCGATGTGCGCTCGGTCGCCTGGCCCATCTTGCGCGAGCATGGCTTTGCGGCCACGGTGTTCCTCAGCACCGGCCATCTGGGCCGCAACTTCATCACCGGTCAGCCGTGCCTGCAGCCCGGCGAGGTGCGCGAGCTCTCGGCGCAGGGCATCGAGTTCGGCTCGCACACCGTGAGCCACCCGCAGCTCGCCAACCTGCCGATCGAGGCCGTGGGCCGCGAGATCGGTGACTCGCGGCGGCGCATCGAGGACCTGACCGGTCTGGAGGTCAGCACGTTTTCGTACCCCTACCGGTTTCCCGAGGAGCAGCCGCGCTTCGTGCGTGCGCTGGGCGACGTGCTGCGCCACAACGGCTATCGCGCCGGCGTGACCACGGCCATCGGCGTGGCCACGCGGCGCCATGACCCGCTGTTCCTGCCGCGCGTGCCGGTCAATGACTGCGACGACGCCACTTTCCTGCGCGCCAAGCTCGCCGGCGCCTACGACTGGCTGCACGCGCCGCAGCTGGCGACCAAGCGGCTGCGCTCGCTGACGCGCCCGGCGTGGCAACCGCAGCACGGTGACGTGCCCGCGGGTTCGGCGCCGGACCACCCATGAGGAGATTGCCGAACATGAAGAAGTCATTGCCGATCACGGTGTCCGTGGTCATCGTCAACTGGAACGCGAAGGACTACCTTCTGCGCTGCCTGAGCTCGCTGGCACGCCTGGGCACGCGCCAGCACCAGCTCGAGGTCATCGTGGTGGACAACGCATCGACCGACGGATCGGCGCAGGCCGTGACGGCTGAATTTCCGCAGGTCAACCTGATCCGCAATCACGACAACCTCGGCTTCGCCCGCGCCAACAACGTCGGCGTGGCGCAAAGCACCGGGCAGTACATCTGCTTCGTCAATTCGGATGTCGAGGTGCACGCGGGCTGCATCGACAGGCTGATCCGCTACTGCGAGCGCAACCGCAAGGTCGGCATGGCCGGCCCGCTGATCCTCGGCTCGGACGGGCTGCTGCAGCGCTCGTGCCGGGGCTTTCCGGGGGTGTGGAACATGCTGTGCCGCGCGCTGGCGCTGGACGTGATGTTCCCGCGGGTCAAGGCGTTCTCGGGCTATTCGCTGCGGCATTGGGCGCAGCTCTCGCAGCGGCCGGTGGACATCCTGACGGGCTGCTTCTGGCTGGTCAGGCGCGAAGCCATGGAGCGCGTGGGGCTGCTTGACGAGGCGTTCTTCATCTACGGCGAGGACATGGACTGGTGCCGGCGCTTCTGGGACCGTGGCTGTTCGGTCATGTTCGTGCCCGATGCGGTGGCCACCCACCATGGTGGTGCCAGCTCGGCGAACGCGCCGGTGCGCTTCTACCTGGAGCGCCACAAGGCCGATCTGCGCTACTGGCAAAAGCACCACCCTGCGGGCGCCGTCAGGGGCTACCTCCTCATCACCGGCGTGCACATGCTGCTGCGCCTGTGCGGGCATTCGATCGCGCTGCTGTGGGCGCCCGGTGATGCGATGCGACGGCTCAAGGTCAGGCGCAGCCTGGCCTGCCTGGGCTGGTTGCTGCAGCCCGAGACACGACAGGCCCTGGGCCCGGTGCCCGCCGGATCGCAGGGCGCCTGACATGCACACCCCCGAGGAGTCACCGATGAACAGCCGTTATGTCCTGTTGACCTCGGCCAAGGACGAGCAAGCCTGCATCGCCGAGGTCATCGAGCTGGTGCTGTGCCAAAGCGTGCTGCCTGAGGTGTGGCACATCGTCGACGACGGCTCGAGCGACCGCACCGCCGAGATCGTGGAGGGCTATGCGCGCACGCACCCGTTCATCCGGCTGCATGGATCGGGCGCGCGCGGCGGGCGCAATTTCGGCTCGCAGTACAAGGCGCTGCAAGCGGCGTATGAGCTGGCACGCGCGGGCGAGTTCGAGTTCATCGCGGTGCAGGACGCCGACCAGGCGCCGGCCCAGGCCGACTACTACGAGCAACTGATGCGCGCGTTCGAGCGCGATCCGCAACTCGGCATGGCCAGCGGCCTGGTCTACGAGCGCAGCGGTGGCGTGTGGTGCTCCCGGCCCTCGAACTCGCAACGCGCGACCGCCGGCAGCGTGGTCTTCAGGCGCGAGTGCTTCGAGGCCATCGGCGGCTACACGCCACTCGAATACGGCGGCTCGGACTGGCTGGCGCAGATCGCCGCGAAGATGGCCGGCTGGCGCGTGGCCACCGATCCCGCGCTGCACCTGCTGCACTACCGGCCCACCTCGAGTGCCGGCGGGCTGTGGCGCGGGCGCTGGCGCGAAGGGATGATGGACGCGTCGTTCGGCACCCATGCGCTGTTCGAGGGCCTCAAGTGCGCCCGGCGCATGGCGTCCAAGCCCTTCGTGCTGGGCGCGGTGACGCGCCTGGCCGGCTTCATGTGGTGGCACGTGTCGGGCCGGCCGCCGGTGCTGCCCGCCGCGACGGTGGCCTACCTGCGCCGCGAGCAACTGTCGCGGTTGTGGCGCCCCGGTGCGCGCCTGCCCGGCCCTGCGGCGGCGCGCCGGGGCGCGACCGGCGCCACACAGCCCCAGGGAAAAGGCACGGCATGAACGACGAGTTTTCAGCTGCGCAGGCGCTCAACCCGTGGGCGCTCGCTGCGCTGGTGCTGCTGTCGGTGCTCACGCTGGTGCTGCCACGCCGGCTGGCCCTGGCGCCGTTGCTGCTGATGCTCGGCCTCATGCCGATGGGCCAGGCGATCGTGCTGGCGGGCTTCAACTTCCATCTGTTTCGGGTGCTGTTGCTGGTGGGCATGGTGCGCATCGTGCTGCGCGGCGAACTGGGTCGATTGCAGTGGCGCGGCGTTGACAGCCTGTTCATGGCGTGGGTCGGCGTGTCGCTGGTGCTGGGCTCGCTGTCGGAACCCTCCGCGGCGCTGCTCGTCAACCGGCTGGGCGATGCCTACAACGCGACCTTTTGCTACTTGCTGGTGCGCTCGGTCATCGTGGACTTCGACGACGCGGTCATCAGCGTGCGCTGCCTCGCGGCGGTCAGCATCCTGATCGCGGGGCTGATGCTGGTCGAGCGCACGACCGGGGTGAATGAACTCTCGGTGTTCGGCGGCGTGCCCGAGCTGACGGCGATCCGCCATGGCGATCTGCGCTGCCAGGGTGCGTTTCGCCATCCCATCCTGGCAGGCGCCTTCGGGGCCGCATCGGCACCACTGTTCGTGGGCCTGTGGGCCTGGGACCGCGAACGCCGGCTGCTGCCTTTTCTGGCGGTGGCGGCTTCGCTGGCGATCGTGTTCACGTCGTCGTCGAGCGGGGCACTGCTGGCGCTGATGGCCGCCTTCATCGGCGTGGCGCTGTGGCCGTGGCGCTCGGGCCTGCCGCTGATGCGCAAGGCCGGTGTGCTCGCGCTGCTGGCCGTGGCGCTGGTGATGAACGCACCGGTGTGGTACTTGTTTGCCCACGCGAGCACGCTGATCGGAGGCGAGGGCTGGCACCGCGCCTGGCTGATCGACCAGGCCGTGTCGCATGTCGATGAGTGGGCGCTGTTCGGCACCATCCGCACCGCCCATTGGGGCCCGGCCGGAGAAGTCATCGCCGCCGACCCGAACATGATGGACATCACCAACCACTACGTGATGGAAGGGGTCAAGGGCGGTGCGCTCAAGTTGCTGCTGTTCATCGCGCTCATCGTGACGTGCTTCAAGCGCAGCGGTCGATACATGGCAGACGCGTCGGCACCGGTCGAGCGGAAATTCTTCATCTGGTGTCTGGGCGTGTCGCTGGTCACGCACTGCGTGGCCTTCCTGTCGGTCAACTACTTCGACCAGACCATCCTGGTGTGGTTCTGGCTCGTTGCGGTGATCTACGGCGTGACCCAGAGCGCTGCAGGCGCCGCACCCGAGCCCCTGCCGGCAGGCCCGGCCCCGCGAGGTGACCCATGGATGATCCGGAACTGAACGCCGTGGTGGCAAGCCACCATCGTCGACGCCAATCCGCCGCTCGCCGAGGTGCCGGAAGCGCCGGCCCGGCCGACCCGGCGCCACCCCCTGGCGCGGCGCGAGGCGTTCGTTCGGCCATGAAGATCCTGGTCGGCATCACCTGTTACGGCACGCGCAATCTGGCGCATGTGCGCACGCTGATCGACGCCTACCGGTCGATGCCGTTCGACGTCGACATCGTGGTGCTCTCGGAGGCGCCCAAGGCGCTGCCGGCGGGCGTGCAGGTGCGCGTGGGGCTGCCCACACCCGACCCGTGGTCGCTCGGGTTCGCGCACAGGCAGCTGTTCGCCGACAAGGCCGGCGACTACGACTTGTTCATCTACTCCGAGGACGACATCCTGGTGAGCGAGGCGAACATCAGGGCCTTCTTGCGGGCGGTGCAGTTGCTGCCGCCCGAGGTGCTGCCGGGGTTCCTTCGATTCGAGTTGCATCCCGACGGTCAGAAGAACTACCCCGACATCCACGGGCCGTATCACTGGGAAGCCGCGTCGGTGCGGCGTGCGGGCGAGTACGTGCTGGCGCGGCTCAGCAATGAGCATTCAGGCTGCTACCTGCTCACGCGCGAGCAACTCGCACGGGCCATCGCGTCGGGCGGCTTTCTGGTCGCGCCGCACCGCGGCCGCTACGACTTGCTGTGCTCCGCGGCCACCGACCCGTACACCCAGTGCGGCTTCGAGCGCGTGATGTGCCTGTCGCATCTGAACGATTTCGAGCTGCGTCACCTGTCGGACGCCTACGTTCATCGCAACGGGCTGGTCGATGCCGACGGCGCCGTGGTCGATGGCCGCAGCCAGCAGCTGATGTGTGGCGCGCTGCTCGAGGTGCTGCGCTCGCAGCGCCCGGCCGGCCAGCTGTTTCGCACCAAGACGGCGCTGCCCACGTCGCTGTGGGACAAGAGTTACCACGAGCCGTTGCGCGATGACCTGCTCAGGCTGTTGCCCCCCGGCGCGCGGCGGGTGCTGTGCGTCGGGTGCGGCAGCGGTGCGACCGAAGCCGCACTGGTGCAGCGAGGGGTTCAGGTCACGGCGATCCCGCTGGACGCGGTGGTGGCCCGCTTGCTTCAGGATCAGGGCGTCTACACCGTCGAGCCCGATTTCGGGCGTGCCTTCGGGGCGCTGCAACGGCAGCAGTTCGACGCCATCGTGTTGTCGGAGGTGCTGCAGCACCTGCCGGAGCCGGTCGGGCTGTTGCGCCGGCTCAAGGGCCTGCTCGAGCCGTCGGGGGTGCTCATTGGCAGCGTGCCCAACCTGTGTGCCGCACGGCGCTGCGCGGGTCGCCTGCTGGCGAAGAACAAGCAGCGTTTCCGGGGGATGGGGGATTTCTCAGGCACGCAGATGAACCTGAGCAGCCTGTCGGGCACGCGTCGCTGGCTCAAGGCCGGCGGGCTTGCCGTGCTCGGCATGGGTTACAGCGCGGGGCCCGCCCCATGTGCGCCACGCGGGCGATGGAGCGGGCTGTTGCCCGGGGCCGCTTCGGCGGCCCATGTGCTGTTCGTGGCGCGGTGACGCCGGCGCGGCGGGCATCGGCCGCTGGAGTGCCGATGCCCGCCGCCCGTGCTGCTCACTTGACGATGAGGTTCAGCGGTGCGGCCGGCCGGGTAATCGCGCCCGAGCTGGAGGCGCCATATTCGAACGCGCCGATGTCCCACACGCCGGTGCGCGTGTTGCCGTCCTTGTCGGTGGTGAACAGCGTGGACAGGTCTGCGCCCCGGTTGATCAGCACGCTGTTGGACAGAGGGTGAAAGTCGAACCCGGACACGCTGACGAACGCCGGATTGCCGCCATTGACCGCGCTGCTCCCGAGCTGCTCGCCGTTGGTCTTGGCCGAGAAGTCGGCATTGGCGTAGTAGTTGTTCGAAAAGCGCCCCATCTGACTCAGGCTGGCGCTCTGGAAGTGAACGTCCTCGCCGTTGTCGATGAACACGTTGTTGACCACCTCGTCGCCCACCGAGCTGTAGTTCAGCTGCGTGTACAGGCTCAGCGCATAGCCCTGCGCGCGGCCGACCTTGTAGAACACGTTGTTGTAGTAGCGGGTACCTGGAAGGCCCGAGAACAGCGCGGCTCCCACGTTGGCGAACACGTTGTTGCGGAAGGTCCAGTCGCGCTGGTCTGCGATGCCGTCGGTTTCCGTGTTGCCCAGCTGCGCCGTGGAGTTGGTGACCAGGTTGCCTTCGACCAGGATGTTGTATGAGTGCGATCCCGCCCAACCCCAGGTCTGGATGAAGTCGGTGTGGTTGAGCGCGTAGTTGACCTGGTTGAGGTTGGTCACGACGTTGTTGCGGATCGTCTGGTCATGACCGTTGACGTGGAAGGCGTCGATGTCGTTGAGGTCGCGGATGGTGCAGCCCTCCACCGTGTTGTACGCGCCGGAATTCTCGAAAATGATCGCCGTGGCCTGATCTCCGGCGCTGGCGCCGTAGTTGGTGAGCAGACAGTTTTTCAGCACGTTGTTCTGGCCTGACAGGGTCACGGCGCCATAGCCGCCCGCCGACGGCGGGGAAATGGTCAGTCCGTCGAGCACGATGTAGTTGCCGCTGGTGAATACATTGCCACGGATCACCGCGGAGCCGGCCGCCTTGAAGGTGATCGGCGCAGCGGCGGTGCCCGACTTGGTGAAGCTGGTCGTGCCGCTGAAGGTGCCGGCCTGGATGTTCACCGTGTCACCGGCCGCAGCCGTGCTGACGGATTTTCCGATCGTCTGGAAAGCGCAATTGGGCGCAGATGACGCCGCCGCGTTGGCCGAGCCGTTGCAGCTGCTGTCGCTGCCGTCGGTGCGCACGTGATAACTGGCGGCCGAGGCGGCGCCGGCCGCGAGCAGCGCCACCGCAGACACGATGGCATGGCGGCGCAGTGCCCGCAGCGGCCGTGATGCGCAACCGGTGGGCTGATGACGGGTGAGTGAGGGTTGGAGTGTCGAAGGCATGGTGTTTTCCTGGAGTCGGACAGCGGGTTTCAGGGAGGGCTGGGTGGTGCGGTTCATCAAGGAAGGACCTTGGTGGCTTCGTTCGAGTACAGGCTCTCGGTGCCGGCGCTGTCGATGGCGGTGACCGCGAAGTAGTACGTGTAGCCCGTGGGCAGCGTCGGTGTGACGTAGCTGGCGCTGGTGACGTAGGCGCCACCGCCTGCCGCCTGGTTGTAGGTGTGCGAGGCCGTGCCGTAGTACACCCGGTAGCCGGCGATCGTGCCCGCCGGTGCGGTCCAGGACAGCGTGGCAATGGCGGGCGCCGGAGCTGGAGCCGGAGCCGGAGCCGGAGCCGGAGCCGGGGCAGGAGCTGGAGCCGGAGCCGGAGCCGGGGCCGGGGCAGGAGCTGGAGCTGGGGCAGGAGCGGGAGCGGGAGCTGGAGCCGGAGCCGGAGCTGCGACTGGAGCCGTCAGGTAAGCCGACACCGGAGAGTTGGTGTAGACCTGTCCGACCACCCAGGACGTGGGCATGGCGGTCAGGGTCGATTGCGAGGTGGTGACCGTGCGGCCGCCACCGGAGGCGATGTCCCTGAACTTCAGCGTGCCGTAGCCCGGGGGCGTGAGCAGGGCGATCCAGTAGCGGCCGCCCGAGGTGATGCTGATCGGGCTGATGGCGACGGCATTCCAGGCACCGGCCTTGGGCGAGGTGAGCACCGTGGTGCCCAGCAACTTGGCGGGCTGGCCGCCACCGTCGAGGTAAACGCCGGCCACCACCCGCGTCGCGGTGCTGCCAGCGTCGATGTAGACATTGAGTTCGCTGGAGGTGCCGGTCTGTGTTGCATAGAACTGGAAGGCCTCGGCCATTCCGGACGGGTTGGTGTCGACGCTCGACTGAATGCTGCTGGAGCCCATCAGCGGCGTGACGGCCGTGCTGGTGGGGGTCGTCGTGGTCCCGGTTCTGGTCCAGGCGTTGGCGCTGGCCATCAGCGCGGGGCTGGCCGAGCCGGCCACCAAGGCGCCGAGGATGAGGGAAGACAGAAGGGTTCGGGATGGCTTGTGGGTGAGGGAAGAGGTCAGCATGGTTTCTCGATCGGATAGTCAGGTGGCTGTATGCCGCGTTCAGGCATGTCGCCCGGCGCTGCGTTCTTGCCGACTGGCCATCGCACTTCCGCTGGATGCAGATGCAGTGCTGGGCAGCCGTCCTGGCCATTACCCCATCGATCGAAACCCCCCCTGATACAAGTCGAAAGGCCACCCGAAAGGTGGCCTCAAGTGGTGAGCAAATGTGTCTGGCAGCGCGTTTTGCGGGATCGCAACCCGCTCGCCTGGGCTGCTGTGCCAGTCGTGACGCCCGGCTGCCGCGACGCGAAATGGCGCGCCCAAGCGCTTGTAAGCGCTGCTTACAAGTCAGCCGAAACGCGCGCGAAATCATGGGCGACCCGGAAGATTTCGCAACGCCATCAGCGAGGATTTGCTGACGGTTGTTACGTTTTTTCCGACTCGTGCTCAGCGATTCAGAAGAATCCAGCAGGCACCAGGATGATGTCGCCGGGCATCACCGGCACATTGGCCGACAGATCGCCGCGTTGCATCAGGTCCTTCAGGCGCACGCTGTAGCGCTTGTCGCCTTGCGAACTGCGGATCAGCACCGTCTTGTTGCCGTCGGCGAATTCGGTCATGCCGCCGGCTTGCAAGATGGCATCGAGCACCGTCATGTTCTGGCGGTAAGGCACCGACTGCGGCTTGGCGGCCTCGCCGAGGATGCGCACCTGATCGGAGATGTCGCCCTGGAAGCCTGGCACGGTCACGCTGACCACCGGGTCGCGCACGTAGCGCCCCAGCGCCTTTTCGATGTCGCGCGCCACATCGACCGGGCTGCGACCGGCGGCTTGCAGGTCGTCGACCAGCGGCGTCGAGATGTAGCCGTCGGGGCGCACCATCACGGTGGTCGACAACTCGGGGTTGCGCCACACCAGCACGTTGAGCGTGTCGCTCGGTCCGATGCGGTAGCGCTGCGGCGCGGCGCTGACCTTGGCCGGCGCCGGCTCGGTGGCCGAGTACGAACTGCACGACGCCAGCAAGGCCGTGGCCATCGCGGCGGCAAGCCACCGCACGGCGAACGCGCGGAGGGACGTGAAAACCATCGCCTGGGGGTGGGTCATTTTTTACCTTCTTCAAACGGACTGGATCGGGTGCATCGTCAAGCGCCGCCGCGCTGGCGCCATTGAGTTCAATCAAGACGCGCGGTGGCCTGTGCCGGCCACGGGCTGGTCGCTCAGTTGCGGGCCGCCGCCGCTCAGATCGACCAGGCGGACGCGGAATTCCCAGTCGCTGCCGGGGTGCAGTTCGGGCAGCGGCTGATCGGGTGGCCAGGGCTGGGCGCTCCACGCGCTCGGCGGTCCCGCCACCAGCGAGCCGCCGTGCCAGTGGGCGAAGTGGCGCGGCAGGTACGCGAAGGCCTCGTCGCCGTGGCCGGCCAGCAGCGGCGCCACGTCGATGCGCGACTCGCCGATGAAATCGCTGTGCCAGCGCCCCACGGACACCGTGCCGCGCAAGCCGCACAACGAGCGCCAGGCGGTGTGGGCGGCGCCGCGTTCGCGCACATCCACGCGGTAGCCGGCCACGCCGGGCCAACCGCGGGCCCCGGCGGGCGAGCACAGCGCATCGATGTGCCGCTGAGCCCAGGCGAGCACCTGCTCGTCGTCCCAACCGATCGCGAGTCCCGGGTGGACGCCCGGCGGTGGGGGCAGCGGCAGGCTGGCGCCGAGCGGCCGGTACTCGGTGGAGTGCACCACGTGCGCAAAGCCGTCGCTGTAGGCGTCGGCCTCGGCCCGCCACGGGTGAGGGCGGGGCGCCGTGCCGGTGGCGTCATCGCAAAACAGCATCGCCGCAAACAGCGGCCGTGGCGCTGCACCGAGCGGCGGGATGCGCACGGCCAGGCCCGATGCCAGGTGGCGCTGCGCTGCGGCCAGCGTCACTTGCAACCAGCCGCCTTGCGACAGCGCGCTCGCCACGTCCCAGCCGGTGAAGCCGGTGTCGATGTCGATCACCAGCCCGAGCGCGCGCGCAAGCGCCGGCTGCCGCAGCGCGTGCGACAGCACCTCGCCCCACGAAAGCTGACGCTCGGCGGCGGGCTGTGGCTCGCTGGCCGATCGGATCAGGCGTCGCGACAGGTCGGCCTCGGAAAGCATGGATGCGGCCCGCTGCAATGCGTCGCGGCCGGCGTGCGTGCCGCCCAGCGCTGCGAGGTAACTCTCGGGCAGCACCTTGCGCACCGCTGCGAGCGCGGCCCAGCGGGCGCGGCGCTGCTCGCGCCAGCGCCACAGCGCTTGCGGGTTCGATGGCGGCGGCGTGGGCAAAAACTGCGCGTGCAGCGCGCTGAACAGCTCGACGGCGCGGGGCGCCAGCGGCGGCGTGAAGTCCACCGACAGGTTGCCCGCGCCACCCGGTGTGAACGCATCGCCGCCGGGTTGCAACGCCAGCTGCAGCGCGAGCGGCGCGCCGGCAAAGGCTGCGCCTTCGGCCCACAGCGGTGCGTGCAGCGGATCGCCGCGCGGCAGCACCAGCAGCGAGGCGCTCAGCCGGCAGCCGTCCCAGCGCTGCGGAAACAGCATCAGGGACAAGCCCGTGCCATCCATCGCCGTCACCACCCGCTCAGGCGCCGCGTGCGATGGCGATCCCCAGCGGCCAGCCGGTGTGCGCGTCCGTGTCGAGCAGGCTGCACAACGGCAGGTGCACGCCGGCCATCAGATCGGCCTCGAGGCGAACGTGGCCGGGCGTGGGGCGCTCAGGGAGCACACGGCACGGCGACTCGACCGCCAGGCTGACACGGGCCAGGCCATCCAGCACATCGACCCTGGCGTGGCCGCTCGCCACGCCGCCGAGGCGAACCGGTTTGCCCCAATCCGTTTGCAGGTTGACGGCCAGCTGCGCGAAGGCGCTGTCCGGCGCATCAGGCGCGAGTTGCACGGGCAGCACCAGCGCCACGCGCACATCGATCTGTGGGCCGTCGCTCAGCACACCGATGCGCACGAAGGCCGCGCCGGTGTGTGGTCCGGCGATCAGCGTCATCGGCGCGGACTCGTGGCCCAGTCCCAGACCGAACGCCACGCCGGCGGGTCGGGCGGTGACCGTGCCGCCCAGCGTCAGCAGCGCGTGCTCGAGGCGACCGAAGCCCCAGTCCACATCGCCGAGTTGCACGCTGCAGCCCATGTGCAATTGCCCGGCGTCGAGTCGCAAGGGCACGGTGGCGGGCAGACCGGAGCCGCCGTGCCCGCCCGTGCTCAGGCTCCACAGCCCCGGCAGCCAGGCATCGATCGGCCCGAGCGCGGGGCCCGGGATGAGGCGTGGGCGCACCAAATGCGGCGCGGTGTGCGCATCGGCGTGCTCGGCGTCGAAGGCGAAACTCAGCAGTTGCTCGCCGTGCGCCTGCACATCGATGCAAAGCGGCCCCGGCGACGTCGACCAGCTCGTGTCGTCGAAGGCGAGATCGAGCCAGGCGGCGCCGGGCTGCGCGGCATCGCCCCGGCGCAGTTGCAACCGCACGGCGCCGGTGTGCACGAGGGTGGCGCTTCGCGAGTCGGGCCAGGGACGGCGCACATGGAAGCGCCAGCCATCGACCCCGAAGGCGGGCATCTCGGCCTCGGTCAGGCGCATGCTGCACACGGCGTCGGGCGGCGGAAACTCGGTGTCGGAGTTCAGTAGCGCGCACCAGTCGGCGAACTGCACGCGCTGGTCGGGCGCCAGCCGCAAGCGAGCGCATTCGCCGCTGCTGGTGACGGCGATGCGCTCGATGCGGGGCTGCGCAAAGTACAGCCGGCTCGTGCCGGTGTCGTGCAGCAAGCCGTATTCGGTGCGCGGCGGTGCCGATGCCGCAGGTCGCAGCACGCTGAACAGATCGGCCGCATCGGCCATGTGCCAATGGGCATCGCCATGGGGCTGGATCACGGGCATGGGCTGGCCGGGCGGCAGGGCTAGCGGTGCGCGCTCGTGGGCGAATCGCCGCGTGACGATCCAGCGGCCCGCGGCGGGCAGCACCGGGCTGCCCGCCAGTTCGAGCACCAGATGCCCCAGCCCGTCGGGGCCGCTCAGGTGGGTGGCCCGCAGGTGCGTGGCGCGCAGCCAGAAGCCCGTGCCACCCACATCGATCAGCGCGGCGACGCGGCCCAGCACGGGGTGCCGTTCGAGGCGGGAAACCCAGTCGTCGTCGACCCGGCCCGGGCGGTCGATCACCAGCAGCCCGTGCACCCCGTCGCAGGCGATGGCGGCATGGCCTTCGGCACGCAGACCGCCTTCGCTCACCCACGATGAACCGGTGCCCGACGACAGCCAGGCCACGGCATCGAAGCGAACTGCGATGCAGCCGGCGCGCGCCTGTGCCGATCGCTTGTCAAGCTCGACGATGTGCTCGACGCGCCCCAGCCGCTCGATCAGCCCGTGGTGAACCCGCGCCGACGCGTGCTGCTCGTCCGGCTCGTAGGCGGTGAACAGGCTACCTGACAGGGCGCGCCAGCGTATGCGCTCACGACGACCTGCGGCGTGAGTGCCCACACGGATACCCCACGGCTGGATCACGCCACGCAGCGGGACTTGAGGCTCCTCGCAGGGTGCACGCGCCGCCGGCCCGGGCGCCACGCGGTGCGCGTTGCCGAGGCCGTGCCTTGCTGCAAAAGCCAGATCCCCAGGCACCCGACCTCCCGCTGGCAGCCCCATGCTGCGCGGGTCAATGTCGAGCGCTCAGGGCGTGCTGGCGTTGAGTGCGGTCAAGGCCTGCCGCATGAGCGCAGCGCGGGTCAGAACGGCGCGTCGCCCTTCGGTGCGATGTCGGCCTTGCGAATGCGCACGGCTTTTTTCTTCTCGGGCGCGGTTTCGACGGCGGTCTCGGCGGCCGCTACGTCACTCACGCCCAGCGCCGCCGACAGCGCGGATTCGGGGCTCAGCTCGGCGCCGGACGGGGCGCTCTCGGCTTGCGCTGCGACGGTGCGGGGGCTGCTGGCTGACGCATCGGCCTTGATCACACGGGTGTAGGGCGCGAGCGTTTGCACCAGCTGGCCGTAGATCTTCGGGTTGCCGGCGACGACTTCGCGCTGGTACAGGAAATCGGCTTCGCCGGTGAAGTTGCCGATCAGCCCGCCGGCCTCGGTGATCATCAGCGAGCCTGCGGCGATGTCCCACGGGCTCAGGCCGGTCTCGAAGAAACCGTCGTAGTAGCCCGCAGCGACGTAACACAGGTCCAGCGCGGCAGCACCCGGGCGTCGCAGGCCGGCACAGTTTTGCATCACGGCTTCGAACATCTGCACGTAGCGCCTGAAGTTGTCGCCCTTGCGGAATGGAAAGCCGGTGCCGATGAGCGCTTCGCTCATGCGGATGCGCTTGGACACGCGCAGGCGCTTGTCGTTGCGATAGGCGCCGCGGCCCTTGGACGCGAAGAACAGGTCGTTGCGGGACGGGTCGTAGACCACCGCTTGCTGCACCTGGCCGCGAAACGCCAGCGCGATCGACACCGCGTAGACCGGAAAGCCGTGGATGAAGTTGGTGGTGCCGTCCAGCGGATCGATGATCCACAGGTAGTCGCTGTCCTTGGCCCCGTGCTCGTTGCCCGATTCCTCGGCCAGGATGCCGTGGCCGGGGTAGGCGGTGAGCAGCACCTCGATGATCGCGCGCTCGGCGGCCTGATCGACCTCGGTCACGAAGTCGTTGGGCGCCTTGCTGCTGACGGTCAGCAGATCCAGGTCGAGCGATGCGCGGTTGATGATCGACCCTGCCGCGCGTGCCGCCTTGATGGCGATGTTGAGCATGGGATGGAGCGCTTGCGACATGGTGCAACCTTGTGGGTGGGTGAGGACTGACAGGAGTAAAGAGCCGCCCGGTCGGGGCGCGAGACGCGTCGGCTGCAACCGCGTTCGGATAATGCCAAGTTTAGAGTGCCCCGATGCCCACGCCCGACGACATGACCGCTGCCACGCCTGATTCGACCCGATTCGTGCTGATCAACACCAGCCATCCCGGCAACGTGGGCTCGGCCGCGCGGGCGATGAAGGTGATGGGGTTCACCGACCTGGTGCTGGTGGCGCCGCGTTACGCCAACGTGCAGGGCAAGGCCGAGGCGATTTCACTGGCCAGCGGCGCGCTCGATGTGCTGGGTGGCGCACGCGTGGTCGACACGCTGGCCGAAGCACTCGACGGCGTGACCTACGCCTGCGCCACGGCCATGACGCCACGCGATTTCGGCCCGCCCACGCACGCGCCACGCGAGTTGTTTTCGACCCTCGCGCCCAGCGCGCATCGCGTGGCCTTCGTGTTCGGTTGCGAGCGTTACGGCATGAGCAACGACGATGTCTACAAGTGCCACGCCTGCCTGAGCATCCCGACCGCCCCGGGCTACGGTTCGCTGAACCTGGCGCAGGCGGTGCAGCTGATCGCCTACGACTGGCGCCAGGCGCTCGGCGGCTTCAGCGTGCTGCCGCGCACCCCACAGACCCACATGGCCGACGCGGTCGCCGTGCAAGGTGCGCTGGATCACTGGCAGCAGGTGCTGGTCGAGATCGGATTTCTGGACCCGGATTCGCCCAAAAAACTGATGCCGAGGCTCAATTCAGCCCTCAACCGCCTCTCGCTCAGCGTGGAAGAGGTCCAGATCCTGCGCGGAATCGCGCGCGCTGCCACGCCACCCAAGCGCTGAGGCCAGATTGCGACAAATTTGTGACTGCAAAACCCCCTGAATAGGGGGTGTTCGTGTCTGAAACGAAAGGTTACCGTTCTCCACGTGGGGCGCCAAGGTGGCTCTCCGATAACAGCAACTTGGAGTCCATCATGTTGAAAAATGTATTTGTAACGGCGGGTTTGGCCTGTTGCGCGCTGGGTGCGAACGCCGGCGTCAATGTCGTTGCCGGCAATTCCAATTCGTTGACCTTTCTTGACTTGACCACGATCGCAACTGCTGCCGACATCTACACGGGTAGCGTGGATTACATCAGGCTCGCGCCAGCCGGCATGCAAGGATCGTCCTACATTGCAGTCGGTTACGTGCCTCAAAATGCCCACTCGATCACCACGGTTGATCTTTCGGGTCTGCCCGACCCCGTCACCTACGTTAGTTTCTTGTGGGGCTCGCCTGACACCTTTAACCACCTGACGGTGGTGACTGACAACGGTGACTTTGGTGGATATTACGAATTTGATGCATCAGGCCTCAGTTTCGCGACTCTCCCGCTGACCTTCAGCGGTTCGAACGGATCTTCCGCCTACATTGGCTTCCAGCTTGATGGCCAGAACGGCGACACTGAAATCACCGGGTTGGTTTTCTCCCTGAATGGTGAGAGAGCTCAAAACGCGTTTGAGGCCACGGACTTCTCCGTGACCGCAGTGCCAGAGCCAGAAACCTACGCCCTGATGCTGGCCGGCTTGGGCGTGGTGGGCTTCATGGCTCGCCGCCGCAAGGCTGCCTGATACCGGGTTTTGACCTGGTTCGGCGAAAAGGCTCCTTCGGGAGCCTTTTTTACGCCTGCTTGGGCTCGCGGTCGCAAAGTGCTGCTGTTGGCCGTGATGCCTGGTTCGCTGGCACACGCCAGCGCGAAGGATCCATCGCTGCGACTAGACTGACCGTCGAATCACTTTCTGACCACCATGTTCAAGCGCCTGAGCGAAGACATCGACTGCATCCTCGAGCGCGACCCTGCGGCGCGCACTGCCTGGGAGGTGCTGACGTGCTATCCCGGCTTGCACGTGCTGATGTTTCACCGGCTGGCGCACGGGTGCTGGGTGCGCGGGCTGCGCTGGCCGGGGCGCTTCATTTCGCAACTGGGCCGGTTTTTTTCGGGGATCGAAATCCACCCCGGCGCGCAGATCGGCCGGCGCGTGTTCATCGACCACGGCATGGGCGTGGTGATCGGCGAGACCGCCGAGGTCGGCGACGACTGCACGATTTATCAGGGCGTGACCCTGGGCGGCACCTCGCTGTGGAAGGGCGCCAAGCGGCACCCGACGCTGGGCTGTGGCGTGATCGTCGGCGCCAATTCGCAGGTGCTGGGTGGTTTTTCGGTGGGCGACAACGCGCGCATCGGCTCGAACGCGGTGGTGCTCAAGGCGGTGCCTGCCGGCGCCACGGCGGTGGGCAACCCGGCGCGGGTGATCGACGCGCAGGCCGATGCGCAGCGCGAGGAAACGGCAGCCAAACTGGGTTTTTCGGCCTACGGCATCACCCAGGGCGACGACCCGGTGGCGCAGGCGATGAAGTCGCTGATCGACCATGCCGCTGCGCAGGAGCACCAGATCACGATGCTGTGGCAGGCGGTCGAGACGCTGTCCGCGCCACGACCGAGCGATGCCCCATCTTCTGGCGGTTGCGTGCCGGCCGACGCGCAGACCTCAGACAGTTTTGACGCCGCAGCGCTCAACCGACTCGTCAAATAGGTCGGGTCAAAGCGGCTTGGGTCGCAGCGCCGACTTGGGCCTGAAGGCCGCGCACAGCGCGCTGTCGGTCTCGATGTAAGGCCCGCCGATCAGGTCGATGCAGTAGGGCACCGCCGCAAAGATGCCCGGCACGGGTGGTGTGGCCTGCGGCAGGCCTTGCAGCGTTTCGGCGATCGATTTCGGCTGGCCCGGCAGATTGATGATCAAGGCCTGCCCACGCACCACCGCCACTTGTCTCGACAGGATGGCCGTGGGCACGAAATTCAGGCTGATGCTGCGCATTTGCTCGCCAAAGCCCGGCATCACCTTGTGCGCCACCGCCAGCGTGGCCTCGGGGGTCAGGTCTCGCAGCGCCGGTCCGGTGCCGCCGGTGGTGAGCACCAGATCGCAGTGCGCTTGATCCACCAGCTCACACAGGGCGGCGCTGATGCCGGCCTGCTCATCGGGGATCAACCGCGTTTCCCAGATCACCGGGTTGCGCAGCGCACGACCCAGCCAGTCCTGCAGCGCCGGCACGCCCTTGTCTTCGTAGATGCCCGACGAAGCGCGGTCACTGACCGAAACGACGCCGATGCGCACCGTGTCGAGCGTGGTGCCGGTGCCGCTCATGCCGGCTCGTCGTCGCTGTCGTCGGCGTGCGCCGGCTCAGCTGCGGTGCCTTGCTGCCGGATGAACTTGAACAGGTCGCGAAAGGCGCGGCCGCTGCGCTGCTCGGGCGCCACCGACGCGTCCTTGCGGGCGGCGCGGATCAGGCTGCGCAACTGCTGCACATCGGCTTGCGGGTGATCGGCCATCCAGGTGGTGAGCGCGTCGTCGCTGGCCACCAGTTCGGCGCGCCAGCGTTCGGCATCGTGCAGCGCCAGCGCGTCCTTGGCGTGGCCGAGTTGCATCGAGGCCACCGCCTCGCGCAGCGGCTCGGGGTCGTTGCGGCGCATCAGCTTGCCGATGTACTGCATCTGGCGGCGCTTGCCTTCGTGGGTGCGCGTGACGCGGTACTGGCGGATCGCATCGAGCAGGCTCTCGTCCATCGGCAGGTCGACGAGCCGGCCGTCGGGCATGGCCACCAGCGCCTCGCCGAGGTCTTGCAGGTCGTGCGAGTCCTTCTTGCGGCGGGTCTTGCTCGATCGCGTCAACCACGCCGGGATGGGGGTTGCTGGGGGCAGATCTTCGGTATCGGTCGGTGGCATCGGTGGTGTGGCCTCAGGCGCGGGCCGCGGCTGCGGCAGACAAGGCGGTGGGTATCATAGCCACGAGGTTTTCAGCGCTGCGCTGACGCCTGCGCGGGGTCCCGTCCGGCGTGTCTGCACGGCGATGCCCCGTCCCCCTTCATCGGCAGCCTCCGCTGCAGTTCACCGCCCCCGATCACCCATGCCACGTACGCCTTCGCCGTCAACCCCGACCACCGGTTTTGCCTACTCACGGGCCAGCTTCCAGCAGTTGGTGGAAGACGCGCTGCGCCTGGCCAAGCGGCTCGGTGCCAGCGACGCCAGCGCCGAGGTGTCCGAAGGTGTCGGGCTGTCGGTGTCGGTGCGCAAGGGCGACCTCGAAAACGTGGAGCGCAACCGCGACAAGTCGATCGGCGTGTCGGTGTACGTGGGCCAGCGCCGAGGCAATGCCAGCACCTCCGATTTTTCGCCGGCGGCGCTCGAGCAGACCGTGCGGGCCGCGCACGACATCGCCCGCTTCACCGCCGACGATCCTGCGGCGGGCCTGGCCGATGAACAGGACCTGGCGCTGGGCGATGCGGCCCTGATGGATCTGGACCTGTTCCACCCCTGGGCCATCGATGCAGCCGGCGCTGCCGAGATCGCCATGCGCTGCGAGCACGCCGCGCTGTCGGTCGACAAACGCATCACCAACTCCGAAGGCGCGGGCGTGTCGGCCCAGCAGGCGCATTTCTTTGCGGGCAACAGCCGCGGCTTTCGTGGCGGTTACGCCAGTTCGCGACATTCGATGTCGGTGGCGCCGATCGCCTCGCTGCCGGGTCGCCATGGCGACGACATGCAGCGCGACGCCTGGTACTGCTCGATGCGCGCCGCCGCCGATCTGGCCGAGCCCGAGGCGGTGGGTCGCTATGCCGCCGAGCGCGCCTTGTCGCGCCTGAAGGCCCGCAAGATCAAGACCCGCGAGGCGCCGGTGCTGTTCGAGTCGACCGTGGCCGCCGGCTTGCTGGGCGCTTATGTGCAAGCGACCAGTGGCGGGGCGCTTTATCGCAAGTCGAGCTTTCTGCTCGATTGCCTGGGCCAGCCGGTGATGGCGGCCCACCTCGACATCGCTGAAGACCCGCACCTGCGGCGCGGCAAGGGCAGTTCACCTTTCGACGACGAAGGCGTGGTCAGCCGCGCGCGTCGTGTGGTGGAAGCCGGCGTGGCGCAGGGCTACTTCCTGTCGAGCTACTCGGCGCGCAAGCTGGGCATGCGCACCACAGGCAACGCCGGTGGCTCGCACAACCTGTTCCTGACCAGCCGCCTCACGCAGCCCGAAGACGACCTAGTGGCCATGCTGCGCAAGCTCGACCGCGGCTTGTTCGTCACCGAACTGATGGGCCAGGGCGTCAACCACGTGACCGGCGACTACTCGCGCGGCGCGGCAGGCTTTTGGGTCGAGCGCGGCCGCATCGTGCACCCGGTGCACGAGATCACCATCGCCGGCAACGTGAAGGACATGCTGCGCGGCATCGTGGCGGTGGGGTCTGACGCCTACACCATGGGCGGCAAGACCCTAGGTTCGGTCCTGGTCGGTTCGATGAAAATAGCCGGAAGCTGAAATCCCCGCTCGGCGTTTTTGCGCCACAACCATGGAATTTGTATCTTGCAACGTCGTCTATTCATCCAAAACAGTGGCTTGGCCGGTGTTCTTGCCGCAGGCATGGCCCCAGCGGTGGTCCATGCGCAGACCAACCTGCGCTGGCGCCTGGCCTCGAGTTTCCCCAAGTCGCTAGACACCATCTTCGGCGGTGCCGAGACCTTTGCCAGGAAGGTCGGCGAGATGACCGGCGGGCGCTTCCAGATCAGCGTGCACGCGGCCGGCGAACTGATGCCGGCGTTCGGCGTGGTGGACGGCGTGCAGGCGGCCACGGTCGAGATGGCGCACACGGCGCCGTATTACTTCTTCGGCAAGGACGAGACCTTCGCGATCGGCGCGGCCATCCCGTTCGGCATGAATTCGCGGCAGCTCACGGCGTGGATGTACCGCGGCAATGGCCTGAAGTTGATGCGCGAGTTCTATGCCCAGTACAACATCATCAGCTTTCCGGGTGGCAACACCGGGGCTCAGATGGGCGGCTGGTACCGCAAGGAAATCAAGTCCCTGGCCGACATGAAGGGCCTGAAGATCCGCATCGGCGGCTTCGCCGGTCGGGTGATCGAGCGCATGGGCGGGGTGGCCCAGAACATCGCCGGCGGCGAGGTCTATCAGGCGCTGGAAAAAGGCACCATCGATGCGGCGGAGTGGATCGGCCCTTACGACGACCAGAAATTGGGCCTCTACAAGGTCGCGCCCAACTACTACTATCCCGGCTGGTGGGAGGGCAGCGCCGAGATGGATTTCTACATCAACACGCAGGCCTATGCCGCCTTGACGCCCGAATACAAGGCCATCGTGGAGGCTGCTGCGTCTCACGCGCACGTGGACATGCAGGCGAACTACGACGCCAAGAATCCGGCTGCGTTGAAGTCGCTGATCAGCAAAGGCGTGAAGGTGCTGCCGTTTCCGAAGGCCGTGCTTGATGAGGCCTACAAGCAGTCCATGGCGCTCTACGGTGAACTGAGCGAGAAAAATCCGAACTGGCGCAAGGTGCACGAAGACTACGCCGCGTTCCTGCGCGAGCAGACCCTGTGGGCGCGCTTCGCCGAGGTGAGTTTCGACCGCTACATCCAGAGCCTGAAGATCTGACGGCGTGCGCCCCGGATCACTTCGGGGCCTTGCGCCGGTCGGCTTCGATGGACTGCTGCATCGCCTTCATCGGGTCGTCTTCGGTGGCGCCTGGATCTGAGGCGGCTGCCTCGGCGGCATCCACCGCCTCCGTGCGGGTCTGCATCTGTCGCAAGGCCGCATCGGCATCGATGCCGGATGCCGTGTCGCGGGTTCGGGACACCACGCCCGGGAAGCTGATGATCAGCGCGACCATCACCAACTGGATCAGCACGAACGGAATGGCGCCGCGGTAGATCTGGCCGATGGTGACCGGTGCTGTTTTCTTGCCGGTGACCGGATCGGCGTATTCGATTTCGGGGGCCACGCTGCGCAGGTAAAACAGCGCAAAGCCAAACGGCGGGTGCATGAACGAGGTCTGCATGTTCACGGCCAGCAACACACCAAACCACACCAGATCTATGCCCAGCGAGGTCGCCACGGGGGCGAGCAGTGGCACGACGATGAAGGCGAGCTCGAAAAAATCGAGGAAGAAGGCCAGGCCGAAGATCAGCAGGTTGACCACGATCAGGAATCCCAGCACGCCGCCTGGCAGCGAGATCAGCAGGTGCTCGACCCACTTGGGCCCATCGACCGACTGGAAGGCCAGACTGAACACCGTGGAGCCGATCAGGATGAACATCACGAAGCACGACAGGCGAACGGTGCTTTCCATGGCCTGACGCATCAGGGCCAGGCTGAGGCGGCGGTTGGTCAGGGCGATGACCAGCGCCCCCACGGCGCCCATCGCACCGCCTTCGGTGGGCGTGGCAATGCCCAGGAAGATGGTGCCGAGCACCAGAAAGATCAGCGCCAGCGGCGGCACCAGCACCGCCGCGACTCGCCAGACCAGCCGGGCTTGCGCCATGCGGCTCGGTGCCACGCCGCTGCCCGAGCGTTGCCTGCCCAACGTGCGCGCCTCGGGCGGCAGCGCCGGCACCCATTGCGGGCGAACCAGGCTGATCACCGCCACGTAGACCACGTACAAGCCGGTGAGCAGCAGCGCCGGCACCAGCGCTCCTTGATACAGGTCGCCCACCGATTGTCCGAGCTGATCGGCCAGCACGATCAGCACCAGCGACGGCGGGATGATCTGCGCGAGCGTGCCGGACGCGGCGATGACGCCTGCGGCCAGGCGGCGGTCGTAGCCGTAGCGCAGCATGATGGGCAGCGAGATCAGGCCCATCGAGATGACCGACGCGGCGACCACACCGGTGGTGGCGGCGAGCATCGCACCCACGAAGATCACCGCATAGGCCAGACCGCCACGCACCGGGCCGAACAACTGTCCGATGGTGTCGAGCAGGTCTTCGGCCATGCCCGAGCGCTCGAGGATCAGGCCCATGAAAGTGAAGAACGGGATCGCCAGCAGCGTGTCGTTCTGCATGATGCCGAAGATGCGCAGCGGCAGCGCCTGCATCAGTGACGCCGGCATCAGCCCCAGTTCGATGCCGACCAGCGCGTAGAACAAGCCGCACGCGCCCAGCGAGAACGCCACCGGGAAGCCCACCAGCAGAAACACCACCAGCGAGGCGAACATCACGGGCGCCATGTTCGCGGCGAGCAGTTCGATCATGGGATGCGACCCGGTTGGACCGCCGAACTCGCCGCTGTTGCCGCCGGCGGCACATCGGTGTTGTTGCCCCGGCCGCCCGACGGCGCTGGCAGACGGCCCGTCAGGCGGCCGATGCGCTTGATCAGCTCAGACAGCCCTTGCAGGCCCAGCAAGGCAAAACCCAGAGGGAGCATGGCCATCACCGGCCAGCGCACCAGGCCGCCTGCGTTGCTCGAGACTTCGCCGCTGACAAAGGCGCGCACCACCAGCGGCCACGACAGCGTGATCACCACCGTCACCAACGGCATCAAGAACGCCACCAGCCCGAACACCTCGATCCAGGACTGCGTGCGCGCCGAAAAACGTGACGACAAGACATCGATGCGCACGTGGTCCTGGGTCAGCAAGGTGCGACCGGCCGCCAGCAGGAACACCGCGGCGTACAGGTACCACTGGATCTCGAGAAAGGCGTTGGAGCTGTTGTTGGACAGCTTGCGCACGAGCGCATTGCCCGCGCTGATCAACACGGCGGCCAGCACCAGCCAAGCCACCGAGCGTCCGACGGCATCGTTGAGCCGATCGATCCATCGCGACAGCCCGAACATGGCGGGCCAGGACTTCACGCCAGTTGCGCGGCCTGAAACAGCTTGCCGCAGCGCGTGCCGGTGCGGCAAAACGCCACGACGGGCTTGGGCAGGGTGTCGACCAGTGCACGGAACTGCGCCACCTCATCGGCGCTTTGCACCGCCGGGTTCACCGGCAGGTAAGCGTAGGCCAGACCTGCAGCGATGGCAGCCGACTGCATCGAGGCGTGCGTGGGCTGATCGGGTCCGCCCTCGTGATCGGGGCGGTTGTTGATCACGCTCTTGAAGCCGGCGCGGGCCAACTCGGCCATCGCGGATTCGTCGAGTTGAGGGGCGACGCTGACGTCGGCGCTCAAGGGTCGAAGCGGTGGCAGGCTCATGGGGTTTCCTGAGATCGGCCGGCTCAACCCGCGAGCGCTTGCTTGACGGTGGCGGATACCAGCCCCATGTCGGCCTTGCCGGCCAGGCGGGACTTGACGGCCGCCATGACCTTGCCCATGTCGCCGGGGCCGGTGGCGCCCAGCTCGGTGACGATGGCACGCACTTCGGCGGTGATTTCGTCGGCGCTCAGGCGCTGCGGCAAATAGCCTTCAAGCACCAGCAACTCTGCGGTTTCCTTGTCGACCAGATCGGTGCGACCCGCCGAGCCGAACTGCGAGATCGAATCCTTGCGCTGCTTGATCAGCTTGTCGACGATGGCCACCACGGCGGCGTCGTCGAGCACGATGCGCTCATCGACCTCGCGCTGCTTGCACGCTGCCAGCAAGCCGCGGATCGTCAACAAGCGAGGCGCATCCTTGGCGCGCATCGCGGTCTTCATGTCCTCGGTGATTTGGTCTTTCAGCGTCATGGCCGGCGTGCTCGATCAAGGGTTGCAAAGAAAAAAGCCCGCGGTGAGCGGGCCCTTTGGTACTGCGAAGAAGCTGATCAGAACAGCTTCTTGGGCAGTTGCATGCTGCGCACGCGCTTGAAGTGACGCTTGACGGCCGCAGCCTTCTTGCGCTTGCGCTCGGCGGTTGGCTTTTCGTAGAACTCGCGAGCCCGCAGGTCGGTCAGCAAGCCGAGTTTCTCGATGGTGCGCTTGAAGCGACGCAGTGCCACGTCGAACGGCTCGTTTTCTTTCACGCGAATCGTAGTCATGTATCGAAAAAGTCCAGATTGAAGGCGCCGAGTGCGCGAAGCCCGAGATTCTAACCAGTGACTGCGGGCTTGGCAACGCTTTGTGCACAAGCAGCTGCACTGGCCCATGCCCACTGGAAGTTGTAGCCGCCCAGCCAGCCGGTCACATCCACCACTTCACCGATGAAATGAAGCCCGGCGACACGTTGGCTTTCGAGCGTGATCGAGCTGAGTTCGCGGGTGTCGACACCGCCCGACGTGACCTCGGCCTTGCGGTAGCCCTCGGTGCCGTTGGGCGTGAGGCGCCAGTGCTTGAGGCTCGCCGCCAGCGTCGCGAGGTCGCGGTCGCGCACCTCGGGCATCGACCGGTCCTGCACCTCAGGGTGGGTGGCGAGCCAGGTGTCGGACAGTCGCCGGGGCAGCCACTCGCCGAGTTCGTTGCTCAGTTTGCGCCGAGAGTCATGCTTGGCCGAGGTCAGCACGGCGTGCAGATCATGGCGAGGCACGAGGTCCAGATCCAGCGGCGTGCCCGGGCGCCAGTAGGTCGAAATCTGCAGCACGGCCGGGCCGCTCAGCCCTCGGTGGGTGAACAGCAAGTCCTCGGCAAATTCACCGCGCGTCTTGCCACTGCCAGTGGAAACCACGGCCTCGACCGACAGGCCTGCCAGCGCAACGAACGGCTGCCACGCGGCGGCATCGAACGTCAGCGGAACCAGCGCCGGGCGTGTTTCGACGATCTTGTGGCCGAACTGGCGTGCCAGCCGGTGCCCGAAGTCGGTGGCGCCGATCTGTGGAATGGACAGCCCGCCGGTGGCGATCACCAGTTGCGCCGCGCGCACCGGACCGCGATCGGTGCCGATCTCGAAGCCACTCGCGCCGTGCGTCACCTCGCCCACCGTGCAGGGTTGCCAGCGCGTCACGCCGCCCGCGTCGCACTCGCGCAGCAGCATGCGGATGATGTCTTCGCTCGACTCGTCGCAAAAAAGCTGGCCCTTGTGCTTTTCGTGAAAGGCGATGCGATGGCGCTGCAGCAGCGCGATGAAGTCGTGCGGCGTGTAGCGCGCCAGCGCCGAGCGGCAGAAGTGGGGATTGGCCGACACGAACTGTGCGGGCGTGGTGTCGCGGTTGGTGAAGTTGCAGCGCCCGCCGCCCGAAATGCGGATCTTCTCGGCCACCCGCTCGGCATGGTCGATGAGCAGCACGCGCGCACCGCGCTGGCCGGCGATGGCTGCGCAATGCAGCCCGGCAGCCCCGGCACCGATGACCACCGCGTCGAAATTCGGCATCAATGGATGCCTTGCCACGGGACGCGTTTCAATACATCAGCCTGTCGGGTCTGATGTCGCGCAAGATGGTGGTGGCGATTTCCTCGATGGACTTGTGCGTCGACGACAGCCAGGCGATGCCCTCCCGGCGCATCATGGTTTCGGCCTCGCGCACCTCGTAGCGGCAGTTCTCGAGCGACGCATACTTGCTGTCGGGTCGCCGTTCGGTGCGAATCTGGTTGAGGCGAACCGGATCGATCGTCAGCCCGAAGCACTTGCCCTTGTGCGGCGCAAGGCAAGGCGGGATGTGGCCGCGGTCGAAATCTTCCGGGATCAGCGGGTAGTTGGCGGCCTTGATGCCGTGCTGCATCGCGAGGTACAGCGACGTGGGCGTCTTGCCGCTGCGGCTCACACCCACCAGGATGACGTCGGCCGTGGCGAGGTTCTTCGACGATTGGCCGTCATCGTGGGCGAGCGAGAAGTTGATGGCCTCGATGCGGTTGGTGTACTCCTGGCTCTTGGCTACTTCGGAAAATCGACCCACCCGGTGGTTGGACGTCACGCCGAACTCGGCCTCGAGCGGCTCGATGAAGGTGTTGAACAAATCGAGCACCAGACCCTTGCACTGCTCCTTGACGATGGCCAGCACCTCGGGGTCGATGAGCGTGATGAAGACCACCGGACGACGCCCTTCGAGGTCGGCCGAGTGGTTGATCTCTCGCACCACCTGGTGCGCCTTGTCGGCGGTGTCGATGAAGGGTCGCCGCACATGGTGCGGGCGGATCGAGAACTGGTTCAGGATCGAGTGGCCGAAGGTCTCGGCGGTGATGCCGGTGCCATCGGAAACAAAGAAGACGGTGCGGTTCGGCATGAGGGCGTCGCTCGATTGAAATGGCTGTCGGATGATAGGGAATTCGACCGTAAACTCATTTCACTCCCCCTCATGACTCCCATGCGAGCCCCCCATCCTGCGCCCGTAGACGCCCTTGGCGTCCCAGGAGCGTTCAGTGATCAGCCCTCGAAGCGTTGCTCGGGCTGTGGCTTGTCGTGGCACGGGACCCCGGTTTTTTCACTTTACGGAGCTCTTCCATGTCAACCCAGCCACTGGCGACCGCCCTGGTCGTGCCGTTCGATGCCTTGAGGATGACCGACGTCGAGTCGGTCGGCGGCAAGAACGCCTCTCTCGGCGAGATGATCAGCCAGCTGTCGGCCACCGGCGTTCGAGTGCCCGGGGGCTTTGCGACCACCGCCCACGCGTTTCGCCAGTTCCTGGCGCATGACGGTCTGGCAGCGCGCATCGAGCAGCGCTTGTCCACGCTCAACACCGAAGACGTGCGCGCACTGGCCGAAGCGGGCGCGCAAATCCGTCAGTGGATGGAGGACACGCCGTTTCCGGCCGATCTCGATGCGGACATCCGCCGCCACTTCGCATCGCTGAGCGCGGGCAACCCGGGCGCCTCGTTTGCGGTGCGCTCGTCGGCCACCGCCGAAGACCTGCCCGATGCCAGCTTCGCCGGCCAGCAGGAGACCTTCCTCAACGTGGTGGGCATCGACGAGGTGTTGCACAAGATGAAGGAAGTGTTCGCCAGCCTCTACAACGACCGCGCGATCAGCTACCGCGTGCACAAGGGCTTCGCGCATGCCGACGTCGCGCTGTCGGCCGGCGTGCAGCGCATGGTGCGCTCTGACCTCGGCGCGGCCGGCGTGATGTTCACCATCGACACCGAAAGCGGCTTCAAGGATGTGGTGTTCATCACCTCGAGCTACGGCCTCGGTGAGACCGTGGTGCAAGGCTCGGTCAACCCTGATGAGTTCTACGTGCACAAGCCCTCGCTGCGCGCAGGCCGGCAGGCCGTCATCCGGCGCAACCTGGGCTCCAAGCTGATCAAGATGGAGTTCGCCAGCGCGGCTGATCGTGCCGCCAGCGGCAAGCTCGTCACCACGGTGGACACCGCGCCCGAGCAGCGCAACCGCTACTCGCTGAGCGACGCCGATGTGACCGAACTGGCGCAGTACGCGCTGATCATCGAGACGCACTACGGCCGACCGATGGACATCGAGTGGGGCAAGGACGGCGGTGACGGCAAGCTCTACATCCTGCAAGCGCGCCCCGAGACCGTGAAGAGTCAGTCCGAGGGCAAGGCCGAGCAGCGCTACAAGCTCAAGGGCACCGGCACCGTGCTGGTCGAAGGACGCGCCATCGGCCAGCGCATCGGCACCGGTCCCGTGCGCATCGTGCACAGCCTGGCCGACATGGACACCGTGCAGCCCGGCGACGTGCTGGTCACCGACATGACCGACCCCAACTGGGAGCCCGTGATGAAGCGCGCCAGCGCCATCGTCACCAACCGTGGCGGTCGCACCTGCCACGCGGCCATCATCGCGCGTGAACTGGGTGTGCCGGCGGTGGTCGGTTGCGGGGATGCCACCGAAGTGCTCAAGGACGGCGCGCTGGTCACCGTGGCGTGCTCCGAGGGCGACACCGGCTACATCTACGACGGACTGCTCGAAACCGAGATCAGCGATGTGGTGCGCGGCGAGCTGCCCAACTGCCCGATCAAGATCATGATGAACGTGGGCAACCCGCAGCTCGCGTTCGACTTCGCGCAGATGCCCAACAGCGGCGTCGGCCTGGCGCGGCTCGAGTTCATCATCAACAACAACATCGGCGTTCACCCGAAGGCGATCCTCGACTACCCGAACATCGACCTCGACCTGAAGAAGGCGGTCGAATCGGTGGCGCGCGGGCATGCGTCGCCGCGTGCGTTCTACGTCGACAAGCTCGTCGAGGGCGTCGCCACCATCGCCGCCGCGTTCTGGCCCAAGCCGGTGATCGTTCGCCTGAGCGACTTCAAGAGCAACGAGTACCGCAAGCTGATCGGCGGCTCGCGCTACGAGCCCGAGGAAGAAAACCCGATGCTGGGCTTTCGCGGCGCCTCGCGCTACATCAGCGAAGCGTTCGGCGAGGCCTTCGCGATGGAGTGCGAAGCGCTCAAGCGCGTGCGCGGCGACATGGGCCTGACCAACGTCGAGATCATGATTCCCTTTGTGCGCACCTTGGGCCAGGCCCAGCGCGTGACCGAAATGCTCGCCGAGCGCGGACTCAAGCGCGCCGCACTGGGCGGCACCGACGGGCTGCGTCTGATCATGATGTGCGAGGTGCCGAGCAACGCCATCCTGGCCGAGCAGTTCCTCGAGTTCTTCGACGGCATGTCGATCGGCTCGAACGACCTGACGCAACTCACGCTGGGTCTGGACCGCGACTCCGGCCTCGAGCTGCTCGCACGTGATTTCGACGAGCGCGACCCGGCCGTCAAGGCGCTGATCTCGAAGGCGATCGCGGCGTGCCGCGCCGCGGGCAAGTACATCGGCATTTGCGGCCAGGGCCCGAGCGACCACCCCGACTTTGCCGACTGGCTGGCCGATCAAGGCATCTTGTCGATCTCGCTCAACCCGGACACGGTGGTCGAGACCTGGCAGCGTCTGGCCAGGCGCTGATGCGTCAAGGGGCCTCGGCGATGAATGCGTGCGAGCTTCCTTGGATGCGGGCCGCGTCGCAGCGCGCGTCGCGCGTTGCGACATGAAGTTCGCCGAGTTTCACGCCGGGCAGGTCATGGCGGCCGGTCCGTGCAGCGTGTCTGCGCAGGAGATCGTCCGCTTTGCGACAGAGTTCGACCCTCAGTGGTTCCACACCGACCCCGAAGCGGCAGCGCGAGGGCGCTTTGGCGGGCTCATCGCGAGCGGCTGGCAAACCTGCTGCATGGCGATGCGTCTGGCGGCCGATGCCATGCTGCAGGACTCGAACGCCGTTGCCAGCCCGGGGCTGGCGTACGTGAAGTGGCCGCACCCGGTGCGGCCAGGCGATCAGCTGCGTCTGCGCGCTGAAGTGCTGGACACCCGCACATCGCGCAGCCGGCCTGATCTGGGCATCCTGCGCTGGCGCTGGCAACTGTTCAACCAGCTCGACATCGAGGTCCTCGACCTCGAAGCCACCACGCTGTTCGATCTGACGCCGGCCTCGGTCGACGCTTGAGTCGTGGGGCCGGCCGCCTGACGCGGCGCTGGCGGCTGCGAGGCCGGTCTGGCGTACCCGCCGTGGGACTAGCTTTGCGGTGATCTCGGGCGCGGTGGCGGTCCCGCCATCCAGTCGAAGAACCGGGCCCGATGTCGTGCGTCAAACCAAGCCGTCAAACGGCAGCACGTCGACGTCGTCGCCCGCTTCGACGTGGCCTTGGTCGTGCGGCAGCACGATCAGGCCGTTGGCCAGACTCATGCTGCGCAGGATGCCCGAGCCCTGCGAGCCGGTGAGCGCGACTTGCCAGCGTCCATCGGGGCTGCGGCTCACGATGCCGCGCTGGTATTCGGTGCGACCGGGTCGCTTGCGCATCGCCGTCGTGGTGGCGGCACGCAGCATGGGCAGCGCGCTCGCGCTGGCGCCGCTCATGGCGAGCAGGGCGTCGCGCACGAACGCATAGAAGGTCACCATCACCGCCACCGGGTTGCCCGGCAGGCCGAACAGGATGGCCTGGTGGCCGCGGCTTTCGATGCGCCCGACCGCCAGGGGCCGGCCGGGGCGCATGGCGAGCTTCCAGAACAGCACCTCGCCGAGGTTTGCCATCACCGCCCGGGTGTGGTCGGCCTCGCCCACGCTGACACCGCCCGAGGTGATGACGGCGTCGGCGCACTCGGTGGCCTGGCGCAAGGCTGCTTCGAGTGACGCGGCGTCGTCGCGCACGATGCCCATGTCGATCGGCTCGACGCCCAGGCGCACCAGCATGCCCCACAGCGTGTAGCGGTTGCTGTCATACAGGCAGCCCGCATCCAGCGCCTGACCCACCGAGCGCAGCTCGCTGCCGGTGGAAAAGAAGGCCACCCGCAACGGCCGCACCACCGGCACATCCGCGAAGCCGAGCGAGGCGATCAGGCCCAGATCGGCTGGCCGCAGCAGTCGGCCCGATGAGAGTGCCGCCTCACCGCAGCGCAGGTCTTCGCCAGCCAGACGGCGGTTGTCGCCGGCGCGCACGACACCGGCCGGCAGCGTCACCGTGCCGTCGTCGCCCAGGTGCACGAGTTCTTGCGGCACCACGGTGTCCAGACCCGGTGGCATCACGGCGCCGGTCATGATGCGCACGCACATCCCGGCCGCCACGTGGCCATCGAACGGCTGCCCGGCCAGCGCCTTGCCGGCCACGCGCAAGTGGTTCGGCTTGTCGGTGTCGAGGTCACCCGCGCGCAAGGCGTAGCCGTCCATCGCCGAGTTGTCATGCGCGGGCACGTGGATCGGCGACACGATGTCGCTGGCCAGCACGCGCCCGAGGGCGCTCTTGAGCGGCACGCGTTCAACTTCGCCCACCCGCCCCACCAGTTGCGCGATGAAGGCCTGCGCCGCGGCCACGCTCAGCGATTCGGTGTCGTAGCCGTCGATGTGCGCGGCGATGTCGTGCAGGCGCGTCATGGGGATGCTCGGGTGTCAGCCACGGGCTGCAAGGCTTGCAACTCTTCGCGGGTGTTGGCGTTGGCAAAAGCCGATGCGTCGTCGAACACGACCCACGCGCAGCCGTTCAATTCGGCCCAGGCCTGCGGCTTGCGCTGACCCGTGGCGGTGAAGTCGAGCAGGCTTTGCCGCAGGTGGCGGGCCATGAGGCAAAACACCGGCTGCGGCTGCATGCCGCTGGCGCTTTGGGTGGCGGCCATGGCCAGCGCGACATCCTGCCGGATCAGCTCGGCGGCGAGCCGCGCCACCAGATCGAGCGGAAAGTTCGGCGTGTCGCACGGCACGGTCACCAGGTACGGCGTGGTGCAGTGTTCGAGCCCGGCCAGGAAACCGCCCAACGGGCCGGGGTGATCGGCGAGCGAGTCCGCATGCACCGCCGCACCCAACGACGCATAGACATCCGCATGGCGATTGGCGTTGATCGCCACGCCACCCACCTGCGGCGACAGCCGTCGCATGGCGTGCAGGGCGAGCGGCACGCCGGCGTGCAGTTGCAAGCCCTTGTCGACACCGCCCATGCGGCTGCCTCGGCCGCCGGCCAGCACCCAGCCGGTGATGTCGGATCGTTCGATCACGGCGGGTTGGGCTCGCGTGGGGTGATCGGCAGAGGAGGCCTCGGCAGCGTGGTCATCTCAGCCGCCGATGTAATGCATCTCGATGCGCCGCATGCCCGAGTCCGGGTTCGCCGCGCCGCTGCTGCGCAATTCGGAATAGCGGTCGTCGCGCCCGCTCCAGATCTGAGCGATGGTGCTGGCGATGCGCTCATCGTCGCAACCGCTGCGCAACAGCGTGCGCAGGTCGTGGCCACGGTGCGCGAACAGACACAGGAACACCTGGCCCTCGGTCGACAGCCGCAAACGGGTGCAGTCGCGGCAAAACGCCTGGGTCACGCTGCTGATCACGCCGATCTCGCCGGTGCCATCGCGCAAGCGCCAGCGCTGCGCGGTTTCGCCGATCTCGGTGGGTTGCAGCGCCTCGAGCGGGTACTGCGCGTCGATGAGCGCGATGAGTTCAGCCGAAGGCAGCACCTCGTCCATGCGCCAGCCATTGGTCGTGCCCACATCCATGAACTCGATGAAGCGCACGATGGCGCCCGAGCCGCGAAAGTGCTCGACCATCGGCAGGATCTGGCCGTCGTTGGTGCCGCGCTTGACCACCATGTTGATCTTGATCGGCGCGAAGCCAGCCCGCGCGGCCGCGGCGATGCCTTCGAGCACATCGGCCACCGGGAAGTCCACATCGTTCATGCGCCGGAAGATCGTGTCGTCGATCGCATCGACGCTCACCGCGAGGCGGCTCAGTCCGGCATCGCGCAAGGCCTGTGCTTTTTTGGCCAGCACCGAGCCGTTGGTGGTGAGCGTGAGGTCCACCGCCTGGCCCTCGGGAGTGCGCAAACCGCTGAGCATTTGCACGAGCCGCTCGATGTCCTTGCGCAGCAGCGGCTCGCCGCCCGTCAGCCGGATCTTGCGCACGCCCTGCGCCACGAACACGCGCGCCAGCCGGGTGATCTCCTCGAAGCTCAGCAGTTCCTTGTGAGCGAGGAAGGCATGGCGGCGGTCGAACACCTCTTTGGGCATGCAGTAGCTGCAGCGGAAATTGCAGCGATCGGTGACCGAGATGCGCAGGTCGCGCAAAGGCCGGCCGAGGCGATCGGTCAGTCTGCCCGGCGATGCGTCGGAGTCCATTGGGCCATTGTGCGGGCTGATTCGTGCGCCATGGCCGCGTGGCCCGAGGTGACGCAGCCAGACGTCCGGCGTCGCTGCGGACTCAGCGCCCCGCGGCGGGGTCGACCACAGGCGCCGGGTCGCTCGGCGCACCCGCGCGGCGTGCGCCCGTGAAGCGCTGATTCCAGTACGCAAATCGCATGTCATCCACGCGAACGGTGGCCCCGGAGTGCGGCGAGTGGATGAACTTGCCGTCGCCGATGTAGATGCCCACGTGCGAAAACGTGCGCCGCAGCGTGTTGAAGAACACCAGATCACCGGGGCGCAACTCTTCGCGCCGCACTTCGACCAGACCGTCAGCCTTGGCCTGATCGTCGGCCCGCCTCGGGAGCACCAACCCCAGGCTCATTTCGAAGATGTGGCGCGTGAACCCGCTGCAGTCGAACCCGCCGGCCTCGCCCGACCCACCCAGGCGGTACGGCACGCCCAGAAAGTTCATCGCGGTGATGACCATGTCGGACGCGCCATCGCGAAACTTTTGCGCCAGGGTGGGTGTGCCTGGCACCGCATCGGCCGGGATCAGGCCGCGTTCGAGCAACAAACGCGACACCGCATCGAGCCGGTCGTCGGGCGCCGCCACCGCCGGCGACGGCCACAGGAAAACCGCGAAAACCACACTCAGGGCGAACAGCCACTGAACGCCACGCTCACCGCACCCTTCGGTCCAGGGGCGCAGCGCTCGTTGTTTGGGCATGCGGCGCAGGATAGGCGACGTTGTTGCGCCGCGTCAATCGGCCCGCGAAGGTTTGTCCGCGTGTCGAAATCCCGGGGTGCGAACATCGCGGATTCGGCCCCGCACGGGCTTCAACCCTGGAGTTCCCATGTTCAAGGCGTTATGGCTCGACAAAAACGAGCACGGCTTTTCCGCGGCGGTGCAGCACGTCGATGAGGCCCGGTTGCCCGAAGGTGATGTGCTGGTCAGCGTGGCGCACTCCACGCTCAACTACAAGGACGGTCTGGCCATCACCGGGCGTGGCCCGGTGGTGCGCGCCTGGCCGATGGTCGCGGGCATCGACGGCGCTGGCACCGTGCTGGAAAGCACTCACCCGAAGTGGCAGGCCGGCGACCGCTACATCCACAACGGCTGGGGTCTGGGCGAAACGCGCTGGGGTTGCCTGGCCGAGCGCGCCCGACTCAAGGGCTCCTGGCTGGTCAAGCTGCCGCGCACGCTGAGCACCCGTCAGGCGATGGCGCTGGGCACGGCTGGCTACACCGCGATGCTCAGCGTGATGGCGCTCGAGCGCCACGGAGTGCACCCCGGTGATGGCGAGGTGCTGGTGACCGGCGCCACCGGCGGCGTGGGCAGCGTGGCCACGATGCTGCTGGCGGGGCTGGGCCACCACGTGGTCGCAGCCACCGGCAAGCCTCAGGAGGCCGATTACCTGATGCGATTGGGCGCGGCCTCGGTCATCGACCGCACCGAGCTGTCGTCGCCCGGCAAGCCACTGCAAAAGGAGCGCTGGTCGGCCGTGATCGATGCTGTGGGCAGTCACACGCTGGCCAACGCGCTCGCGCAGACCCGTCAGCGCGGCGTGGTGGCCGCGTGCGGGCTGGCGCAGGGTGCCGATCTCGTGACCACCGTCATGCCTTTCATCCTGCGCGGCGTGACGCTCGCCGGCATCGACAGCGCGACGGCACCCATGCCGCTGCGCATCGAGGCCTGGGACCGGCTGGCCGAGGAGGTCGATCGCAACGCGCTCGAAGACATGGTCGAGGACATCACGCTGGACGAGTGCATCGCGCGCGCTCAGGATCTGATGGACGGGCGGGTGCGCGGCCGCCTCGTGGTGTCGATCGGATGAATCCCTGCGTGTGGCGACGCCCCACCGTAGAGTCGGCCTGTCGCGCTCCGAAGCGCCCGGTTCATCGGGCACCGCAGCCACTTTCAAGAAAGCCTTCCATGATCAAGCGCATCTTGTCCTTCTTCGCCGTGTTCGTGTGGGTCACGATGGGCTCGCCGGCCTGGGCCGAGCCGCACCAGGACACCATCAGCGTGTTCAAGAATGCCGGCGAGAGCGCCCGATTCTTCAAGAGCGCCTACGGCTATGCGGTGTTTCCCACGGTGGGCAAGGGCGGCTTCGGCATCGGGGGCGCTTACGGCAAGGGCCGCGTGTACCGGCAGGGCACCTACATCGGTGATGCGTCGATGGCCCAGGTGACCATCGGGTTGCAACTCGGCGGCCAGAGCTACAGCCAGATCGTCTT
>CANFXR010000013.1 GCA_947451035.1 Burkholderiales bacterium | reverse complement strand
CCACTCATCGATGGCTGGCAACTGCCCGTCGATGAACACCACGTCGTAGGCCTCGCCGCCCGCCTCGCGCTGGGCCGTCATCGCCATGGCCTGCGCCACATCGCACGCCACATCCGCCTGCCAGCCCTGCGCCATGACCATCTTCGACAGCACCGTGCGCGCCGTCGCGTTGTCATCGACCACCAGCGTGCGCAGCCCCGTCATCCCCGCCACCAGCGCCGCCGACTCGAGCTCAGGCTCGCCACGCGCCAGCGCGAGCTTCACGCCAAACCGGAAATCGCTGCCGCGCCCGACCTCGCTGTCGACTTCGATGCGCCCGCCCATCAGCGCCACCAGCCGCTGGCAAATCGCCAGCCCCAGCCCCGTGCCGCCAAAGCGCCTCGTGGTCGACGCCTCGGCCTGCGAAAAACCACTGAAAATGCGCGCGCTCTGCTCGGGCGCAATGCCAATGCCCGTGTCGCGCACCGAAAACAGCAGCGTGACCGCCTCCGCGCTGCGCTCGCCCACGCGCACCCCAATGACCACTTCGCCTTGCTCGGTGAACTTGATCGCGTTGCCGCCCAGGTTGATCAGCACTTGCTGCAGCCGCAAGTCATCGCCCATCAAATAACCGGGCACCTCGGGGTCGATGTCGAACAGCACTTCGACGGCCTTGTCGCCCAAATTGGACGACAAGATCACCGACAACTCGCGCAGCAGCTGATCAACGCGAAACGCCCTCACGTCGAGCACCATCTTGTCGGCTTCGACCTTGGAAAAATCCAGAATGTCGTTGAGCAGCAGCAGCAGCGAACGCGCCGCGCCTTCGCTCTTGCCCACGTAATCCACCTGCCGCGCACTCAGCGGCGTGGCGTGCAACAGCCTCAACATCCCCAGCACCGCATTGAGCGGCGTGCGAATCTCGTGACTCATGTTGGCCAAAAACTGGCTCTTCGCCTGGTTCGCCTGCTCGGCAGATTCCTTGGCCTCTTGCAGCAAGGACTCGGCCGCCTTGCGGTCGGTGATGTCGGTGCGAATCGCGATGTACTGCTCGGGTTTGCCGTCATCGCCGAGCAGCGCCAGGATGGTGGCATTGACCCAGTACAGCGCGCCGTTGCGCTTGCGGTTGCAGATCTCGCCGCGCCAGACCTGCCCGCTGCTGATCGTGGTCCACAGGTTGTCGAAGAACTCCGCGGGCTGGTGGCTTGAATTGATGACGCGGTGGTTGCGGCCCAGCAACTCTTCGCGCGTGTACCCGGTGATCTGGCAGAAACGGTCGTTGGCGTAGGTGATGTTGCCGTCGAGGTCGGTGATGCTGACGATGGCGTGCTGGTCAAGCGCGAACTTCTGGTTGTCGAGCGCGCGCCGGCTGGCTTCGCGCTCGCGCACCAGATCGGCCGTGCGGCTCAGCATGTCCACGAGGCGGCCGATCTCGGCGGGCGCGCGGTCGTCGGTGAACTGGGCCGCATCGAAGGTGCCGGCCGCCATCGCCGCCTCGAAAGCCTGCAGGCGGTCCAGGCTGGCCAGCCAGCGGCGCAGCAGCCACCGGATGGGGGCCAGCCCGAGCACCAGCATCACCAGCGCGACGCCGGACGCCACCGTCATGAGCGTCCACAGGTCGCCGGCCACCTTGGGCACGTCGAAACGAAGCCGCACCACGCCGTAGTCCTTGCCGCCGACCGACACGACACGGTTGACGTCTTGCAACTGTTCGCGAAGCTTGTGCTGGAGCCAGTCCGGTGAGCGACCCGCCGCGGGGCTGCGGCTGTCGACCACGATCTTGCCGCCTTGCATGTCGATGAACGAAGCGGTTGCAAACACGGAGCCCTGCACGGATTTGTCGAGCGTCTTGCGCACGCTGTCGTAGTCGCCGATGACCGCGCTGTCTTGCACCGCCTGGTTCACCACCTCGATCAGCATCACCGAGTCCATCAGCGTGGTGTCGACCTCCTGGTGGTATTGGTGCGCGAAGAACAGGCCCAGCGCCACGCTGAAAAAAAGCGTCAGCGTGATGCCGTAGACCGCAAACACGCGGCTGGTGAGCGAGCCGGGAAGCAGCCGGCTCGCGGCCTGGCCCAGCAAGGGCGTCAACGCCGTGCGCATGACTCAGCGCAGTTCCGCGGGCGCGGTGGCGTAGAACTGCCGGTAGGCGGCGTACTCCGAGCCGTCTGCGGCGATGAACCCCGCATCGGGCGACAACTTGATCAGTTCGCTGACGCTGGCCAGCACGGTCTTGCCCAGCGGGTCCTGGCGCATGCCGATGAAGGCCCGCTTGACCGCCTCGAGCGTGGCGGGGCGCACCGTCTTGGCAGCCAGCAGCGCCAGGTCATTGAGCGGCTCGGACTGCCACAGCACGCGCACCGCCTGTTTCTCGCGCTGCGACCAGCCGTCGGTCAACTGCGAATTGGCGCCCACGGCCTTGACGCGCCCGCTGAGCAACTGGGCGAAAGCACCATCCATGTTGCCGGCAAAGACCACCTGAACGCCGATCTGCCGGCGCAGCAATTGGGCGTAAGGAAACTTGTAGGCCAGCAGCGCCTCGGGCCCGGGAAAGCCCACCGGCTGGTCGGCCAGGTCTTCGAGCTTGCGCACCGGCGAATCCGCGAGCACCACGATCTGGCTGAACAGCGGCGGCGTGTTGCGACGACCGAACACCTTCCAGCCGAGCTTGTCGCGCTCGGGGCTGAACAGGTGGTTGGAAAACACGAACTCGACCTCGTTGGCCAGCACATAGGCGGTGGTGTCGGCGGAGGTGCGGCCGATCTTCAGCTCGATCTTGACGCCGCTCTTGGACGACACGTAGTCGATGATCGGATTCCAGTAGCGCGCCGTCAGCTCGATGCCGTACTGGTTGACCGGCGAGAACCGGTAGACCCGATCAGCTTCGCCTTGCGCGCGGGCGCTCAAGGGCGCCGTTCCCAAGAGCCCCAGCAGCCCGGCTGCGGTGATGCGACGTCGTGATGGGTACATGTCGTGAGCGGGAGGGTTGGCGCGGCGGCAGGATAACAAGGGGCAGTGCTCGGCGAGAATCAAGCCCAACCCCATGCAGCATTCTCATCTCGATCCCGAAGAAAACGCCGTGGCGCAACCCATGGCTTCCACGCTCGGCCTGCCCCCCGGCGAAAACGCGCTGGCCGTGCTGGCCGTCGACCTGAGCGAGCGGCTGACGTTTGCCGGCAGCCAGCTCGTGCTCACCGAGCGCCGGCTGCTGTCTTGCGGTGTCGGCGCCGGTTCGCCCCCCCTGGCCGAATGGGTGCTCGACGAGCCCGATGCCGACCGCCTGAGCCTGCGCCACACCGACCACGGCGGGGTGGGCTCGCTCGAGCTGCACGACGACCAGCGCCGCCTCGCCGTGTGGCGTTTCACGCTGGCGCAAGACGCCCACGCGCTGCGCCTGTTGAGCCTGTTCGAGCAGCAGCAGGCGCGCCGGCCCTGGCGACCGGGCGCCGCCGCACTCGATGCGATGGTCGACGAATCGGCGCTGTGCCCGTCATGCAAGGCACCGCTGCCCAGCGACAGCGACGAATGCAGCGTGTGCAGCCGCGAGCCGCACGAGGTGCCCTCGACCTGGGTGCTGCTGCGGCTGTGGCGCTTTGCCCGGCCCTATCAAAAGCAGCTGGCCGCGGGTTTTGCCCTCACGCTGGCATCGACGGCCGCCACGCTGGTCGCGCCGTACCTGTCGATCCCGCTGATGGACGACATCCTGATTCCGTTCCAGAACGGCAAGGCCATCGACCCGAAGCTGGTGCTCATGTACCTGGGTGGCTTGCTGCTGGCCGCGCTGCTGGCCTGGGCACTGGGCTGGGCGCGCACCTACTTGCTGGCGCTGGTGAGCGAGCGCATCGGCGCCGATCTGCGCACGGCGACCTTCGAGCACTTGCTGCAGCTGTCGCTCGACTTCTTCGGCGGCAAGCGCACCGGCGACCTGATGTCGCGCATCGGCAGCGAGACCGACCGCATCTGCGTGTTCCTGTCGCTGCACGCGCTCGACTTCGCCACCGACGTGCTGATGATCGTGATGACGGCGGTGATCCTGTTTTCGATCAACCCGTGGCTGGCGGTGGTCACGCTGCTGCCGCTGCCGTTCATCGGCTGGATGATCCACACCGTGCGCGACCGGTTGCGCACCGGCTTCGAGAAGATCGACCGCGTGTGGTCGGAAGTGACCAACGTGCTGGCTGACACCATTCCCGGCATCCGGGTGGTGAAGGCGTTCGCGCAGGAAGGCCGCGAGTTGCAGCGCTTTCGCGCGGCCAACCAGAGCAACCTGCAGGTCAACGACCGGCTCAACAAGACCTGGTCGCTGTTCACGCCGTCGGTGTCGCTGCTCACCGAGATCGGCCTGCTGGTGGTGTGGGCGTTTGGCGTGTGGCAGGTGTCCAAGCATCAGATCACGGTGGGCGTGCTGACCGCGTTCATCGCCTACATCGGGCGCTTTTACGGCCGGCTCGATTCGATGAGCCGCATCGTGTCGGTGACGCAAAAGGCAGCCGCCGGCGCCAAGCGCATCTTCGACATCCTCGACCATGTATCGAACGTGCCCGAGCCGCTCAACCCGCAGCCGCTGGTGGGCGCGCAAGGCCGCATCGAGTTGCAGGGCATCGGCTTTCGCTACGGCAGCCGCTCGGTGATCCGCGGGCTCGACCTCGACATCCGCCCCGGCGAGATGATCGGCCTGGTGGGCCACAGCGGGTCGGGCAAGAGCACGCTGGTCAACCTGATCTGCCGCTTCTACGACGTGACCGACGGCGCGATCAAGGTCGATGGCGTGGACATCCGCCGCTACGCGGTGGCCGACTACCGGCGCCACATCGGGCTGGTGCTGCAAGAGCCCTTCCTGTTTTTCGGCACGATCGCCGAGAACATCGCCTACGGCCGGCCTGACGCAAGCCGCGAGGACATCGTCGCGGCGGCGCGCGCAGCGCACGCGCATGAATTCATCCTGCGATTGCCGCAGGCCTACGACTCGCTGGTGGGCGAGCGCGGCCAGGGGCTGTCGGGCGGCGAGCGCCAGCGCATCAGCATCGCGCGCGCCTTGCTGATCGACCCGCAGATCCTGATCCTCGACGAGGCCACCTCGTCGGTCGACACCGAGACCGAAAAGGAAATCCAGAAAGCGCTCGACAACCTCGTGCAAGGTCGCACCACGATCGCCATCGCGCACCGGCTGTCCACGCTGCGCAAGGCCGACCGGCTGGTCGTGATGGAGCGCGGGCGGGTGGTCGAAGTCGGTCCGCACGACGAACTGATCGCGCGCCAGGGCGCCTACTGGCGGTTGTACGAAGCGCAGCTGCGTCAGGCCGACGCCGAAGAGTCGTCGGGTCTGGAGCTCGGCGGCCTGAAAGCCCTGGTGCCTTCGGAGCTCAAGGCCCACATTGAAACCAAGGCCTGATCGCATGCCAGCCACCCACGCCAACGCCATGACCGCCGCACCCTTTCAGCTGGAACGCGAGCCGCACGGTCGCCTGGTGCTGATCAGCGCCGACGGCAGCCGCCACGAAGGCGTGGTGCCGGTGCGCGCCTTCCCGATCGCCGCCGCGCAAGAAGGCCTGTCGATCGTGGATGGCGACGGCCGCGAGGTCGTGTGGGTGCCGTCGCTCGGTGGATTGCCCGCCGACTTGCGAGGGTTGATCGAACAAGAGCTGGCGAGCCGCGAATTCACGCCGGTGATCGAACGCATCGTCGAGGTGTCGACGTTCTCGACGCCCAGCGTGTGGCAGGTCGAAACCGACCGCGGCGCCACCCGTTTCGTGCTCAAGGCCGAGGAAGACATCCGCCGGCTGCCCGACGGCGCGCTGTGGATCTCGGACAGCCACGGCATCGCGTTTCTCGTTCGCGACCGGCGTGCGCTGGACCGGCGCTCGCGGCGCGTGCTCGAACGCTTTCTCTGACGGCGCCGCTCAGGGGCGGGTTTCGATCCAGCCCTTGATCTCGGCGATGTCCTTCGCGGCGCTGCGGCTGCGCTCGAGCAGCGACTGCATCGACAAGGCGTCGATGGCCGGCGAGAACAGCGCACCCTGGTACTGGGTGCAGCCGGCCTTGAGCATGAACAGCCGCTGCGCCTCGGTCTCGACGCCCTCGGCCACCATCTCGAGATGCAGCGCCTTGCCCAGGTTGATGATGGCGTTGACGATGCCCACATCGACCTCGTCCTTGGGCAACCCCTTGATGAAGCTGCGGTCGATCTTGAGCCGTCCGATCGGGAAACGCTTGAGGTACGCCAGGCTCGAGTAGCCCGTGCCGAAGTCATCGATCGCCAGCTTGACGCCCAGGCGGGCCAGTTCCTGCAATCGCTGCAGCGCTTCGTTCGCGTCCTTGACCAGGATTGATTCGGTCAGCTCGAGCTCGAGCCATTGCGGCTCCAGCCCGGCATCGCTCAATGTCTGTGCCACGCCGTCGACGAAGTCGGGCTTCTGGAACTGCAGCGCCGACACGTTGACCGACATCAGCAGCGGGTAGCCCTTGTCACGCCATTGCACGGCTTGCTGCACCGCCTGACGCAGCGCCCAGGCGCCCATCGCCACGATGAAGCCGCTGCGCTCGGCCACCGGGATGAACTCGGTCGGCGGCACATCGCCCAGCTCGGGGTCGCGCCAGCGCATCAATGCCTCGACGCCGACGATCTCGCCGCTGTCGATGTCGACTTGCGGCTGGTAGTGCAGCCTGAAACGCCCCGCTGCGAGCGCCTGACGCATGGCGTGATCGAGTTGCATGCGTGTGCGCGGCTGAGCCACCGGCATGCCGGCGCGCAGGTGGTGGAAGCGATAGCCGTCGCCGCCGCTGTCCTTGAGGTCGTTCATGGCGGTATCGGCCGCCTTGAGCAACTCGTCGGGCGTGCTGCCGTCTCCGGGATACAGCGCAATGCCGATGCTGCCCGTGATGGTCAGGGTCATGCCCTCAACCCGCAATGGCAACTGCAGGGCTGCGAGAGCCCGGCACGCGGCGCCTTCGGCACGCTGCAGGTCGGCTTGATAGGCCAGGATGACGAATTCATCGGCACCCACACGGGCCACCGTGTCCACCTGGCGCATGGTGGCCGTCAGCCGCTCGGCAATTTCGACCAGAAGCCGGTCGCCCTGGGCCGGACCGAGCATTTCGTTGACCGGCTTGAAGCGGTCCAGGTTCAGGTACAGCAGGGCGAATGGCGTGGAGTCACGCTGCGCCAGCGCCAGCGCGTACTCGATCCGGTCCACCAGCATGCGGCGGTTGGGCAGCCCGGTCAGGGTGTCGGTGTGCGACAGCGCATCGATGCGGCGGCCGGCCTCGACGCTTTCGCTGACGTCGCGAAACGCGTAGACGCGCCCGATCGGCTGGCCGCGGCTGCACTGCGCGCGGGTGCGCCGCTCGACCACCTTGCCGCAGCGCAGCGTGAGCATGTCGCAGCCGTCGAGCGTGGCCGACTCGCCCAAGGCCTGCAGGCGTCGGGTGTAGGTCACGGGGTCGGAGACGCGGCGCAGCATCCAGGCGGACACGGCTGCGTCGTCGCGCTGCTTCATCAGCGGCTCGGGCACGCCCCACAGGCTGACGAATTGCTGGTTGAAGTTGGTGATGCGCCCCGCCAGGTCAGTGACCAGGATGCCATCGGTCGTGGAGTCGAGCGTGGCGCGCAACTCGGAGATGCGCTCTTCGAGCTCGGCCTGGGTGCGCAACTCGTCGCTGCGATCGCGCAGGATCACCAGGTAGATGCCGTGGCGCGTTCCCGCACCCGGCCGCACCAGGCTGACCCGCCGCTGCACCTGCACCAACTGGCCGTCGGGTCGGCTGATCAGGGTCTGGGCTTCGACGGGCTCGGCGAGCAGCGTTGCGGCCTGCTCCCAGAAGGCCACGTCTTCAGCGGTGGCGGCCAGTGCCAGCGCGTCGGTCTGGCACAGCGCCTCGGTCGAGATGCCGAACAGGCGTTCGGCGGCCGCATTGACCGCCAGCAACCGCAGGCTGCCGGGTTCGACCAGCCAGGCCGCATCGAGCAGGCCTTCAACGAGTGGCCTGAGCTGCTGAACCGGATCGTCGCCCATCGGATCAGGCGCGTGCAACTCGGCCGCTCGCTGCGACTTGCGCGAGGTGCGCGTGCCAGGCACGTCAGGGGTTTCAGGCGAGTTCACGACTGCGGCTCCAGCACACGTGCCGGCTCGAAGAAGTAGTTCACGCGCGGCCGCGGGGACAGATAGCCGAGCGCGGCCTCGGGCAGCGACATGGGCTTGAGGCTGCGCCGGATGCCCAACCCGCTGACGGTCTCCAGGTCCAGGATCACGGCCTCTTCGCGCGGCACCTTGGGGTCGTGCACCAGCACGCGTGGGCGCAACCCGCGCGAGAAACTGACCCCCACCACCAGCGCAAACCGGTCGTCCGTCAACTGCACCACCGAGCCTGCCGGGTAGACGCCCATCATCTTGATGAACGCCCCGAGGGTGGCCGTGTCGAAGCGGTTGCGGCCTTGGGCAAACAACTGCGCCACCGCCTCATGCGGGGTGACGGCGCGTGCCGGATTGAGCGGATTGCACAGGTTGTCGTAGGCATTGACCAGCGCCACGATGCGCGACGGCACGGTGGTGCGGTCGCTGTTGATGCCCAGCGGAAAGCCGCTGCCGTCGCTGCATTCGTGGTGCTGTGCGATGACCACCGAGGCGCCGGCGCTCAAGCCCAGCCGACGCGCGTGAGCGGTGCCCGTGGCCACATGGCTCTCGTAGTACTTGTTCTCGGCCGCGTTGAAGTGATCTTCGCGGTGGTGGTAGCGAAACGGAATGTCGAGCTTGCCGACGTCATGGAGCAAGGCCCCCAAGCCGAGGTCGAGCATATCGGCCTCGCCCAGCCCGAACGCGCGCCCCATCAGCAGGCAAATCACACTCACGCTGACCGCGTGGGCGCTGACCTTGTCGCCAGCGCCTTCGCTGAGCAAACGGATGCACACGTCTTCAGCGCCGACCATCTTGTCGACGAGTTGGCGAACCAGAACTTCAGCGGCCTGCCCGGCATCGGCGGGCTGAGCGGCCACGTTGTCGAAGACCAGACTCGACGCACGGGTGGCCTCGCCAAACTGCCGTTCGCACACCGCGAGCGCGCGCCGTTGAGACTCGAGCACCTCGCGATGGGCAAGCCGCGTGTCAACCAGCGCCTGCTTGTCGGGGGTGAGGGCGCGGCCACCACTCGCGGGTTCGACGGCGGCGGGCTCGGGGTCGCTGTCCTGGGGGCTCCAGCGCAGCACACTCAGACCGATCGAGCGCAGCGTCGCCAGTTGCTCCTCGGAGGTGATCTTGAAGCTTGAAAACGCGAACGGATGCGACATCCAACCTTCGTCGAGATGAACGAACATCCCGAGCCGCAGGGCGGACACTTCGATCAGTTCTGTGTGGGGTGTCGGGTTCATGAAGACGGTGGTTGGCCTGTCATTCAGACCGGCCTGCTCGGGTCATCGGCAAGAAATGCCGAAATTTGAGCCCTGAAACGCAGCCAGCGCCCGAAATTCGTACTTCAGCTTGGCCACCAGCACCGCCACATCCAGCGGCTTGGTCCAGTAATCGTCGAATCCCTGCGCCAGCGCATGCTCGATTTGCTGCGGCGAAACGTCGGCGCTGAAGGCGATGCAACGCAACGCACGGGTACGCGCATCGGACTTGAGGCGCTCGCGAACCTCGAACCCCGACATCCCGGGCAGGTTCAAGTCGAGCAGCGCCAGCGACAAGTCGTGCTGCTGTGCCAGCCTGAGCGCTTCGGGGCCGTTGGTTGCCACCAGCAAGCGCCAGTTCGGCTGGGTGCTGAAGACTTGCTCCATCAAGGCCGCGTTGACTTCGTCGTGCTCGACGTACATCACCACCGCCTCGGCGCCGGCATCCCAGGCCGATGGCATCTCGGGGGCCGCCGGCGGCTCGATAGACCGGGTCACATCGGACTTGGCAATCGGCAGCGACACCGTCAGACGTGACCCGCGGCCGACTTGAGACAGCGCGTCGATCCCACCGCCCATGGCACGCACGAGCTTGCGTGCGATGACCAGCGCCAGGCCGCTGCCCGAGGCCTCGGCGCTGTCGCTGCCGAACCGGTTGAAGGGTTCGAAAAGTTTTCCCACCTGAGCGGCGGACATGCCCACGCCGGTGTCGTCCACGATCAGCACGCCCATGTGATCGGCAGCCTCGAAGCGGATGCGCACGCGCCCCTCGGGCCGGTTGTATTTGATCGCGTTGGACAGCAAGCTGGTCACCACCTGCTCGAGCGCTTCGGGGTCGGCGCTGACGGCCGGCGCGGACAGCGCGATCTCCACGCGCAGTTCGATGCCACGTTGCTGCGCGAGCGGCATGATCTCGACGGCGCAGCGCTCGACCAGCAGCCGCAGATCGATCGGCCGGCTGCGCAATCGCAAGCGCCCCTGCTCGATGCGCGACACATCGAGCAACTGGTCGATCAGCGACAGCAAGCGCGCGCCCGAGTGGCGCAAGATCTCCAGGCGCTGCAGTTGCGCCGGCGGCAGGGGATTGGCCTGATCGAGCGCCATCAGCTGCGCAAAACCGAGGATGCCGTTGAGCGGCGTGCGCAGTTCGTGGCTCACCCTGGACATGAACTCCTTGCCGCGCGGGAGCTTGTCGGCATCGCTCACCTCGCGCCTGGGCAGCACCGCGCCGGGTTGGTCGGCCACCTCCACGCAGGTGCCGATCAGGCGCTGGGCATCGGCCGAGGCCTGCACGACGAACTCCAGCGTGCGAACGCCAAGGCTGCCCGCGGCGGCAAAACCGAGCACCTGACGCACACGTTCGTTGGGTCTGGCGGGCGCCACGAGCATCGCGCGCGCCGCGGGCCGGTCGGATGCCACCACGCTGCTCAGCCAGCTCTCGAACGGCAGCGGCGAGACCATCGCATCGACTCCGTGATGACGACAGGCCACCGCATCGAGCAACAACGAGTCGCTGGCCAGGTGGATGTCCACCACTCCGATGCCGGCCGCCTCGGTGGCCGACTGCCACAAGGTCAGGCGGTGGCGCACGTCGTCATCGAGCGCAGCCTCGTGGGCGATGTCGATGAACTCGCAGTTCCATTGCAGGCCCCCGTCGAGTGCCGACTCGAGGCTGGCGCTGGCATCGACAAACGCCCACTGTCCGTCGGTCTGGCGCACGCGGATGCGCTCCTTGATGCTGCGCAGCAATTCACCATGCAACGTCCAGGCCGCGCGCAGGCGGGCCAGGTCGTCGGCGTGGATGCGAGCACACAGCAAACGCGCGTCTTCGCGCAAGGCCGGCAGGCCGATGCCGCACAGCCGGGCGAAATCGCTGGACGCGAAGGGCACGCTCCAAAGGCCGTCCACCGAGCGATGCACCCGAGCCACCATGCCGGGCACCCGGTCGAGCAGCGACTGCAGGTCGGCCGCCGGGCCGCGGTCGTCGCGTCGCCTGAACCCCCGGGCTGCCGCGCCGTCGAGGCGAGCGGACGCCGCGGATCCCTGCGGGTTGCTGCCTGGAAGGGGATGCGTAGGGGGCATGAGGGGGTGGGCTGTGGCGTCGATTCGACGGCCATCGGACGACGAATCTGTCGCATCGAGCGATTTTGGGCTATCGCCGCCGTTTTGACCCCCCCTCATTCAGGGGGTTCGGCGGGCAAATTGACGTGTTTCCCATCCCGTGAAGCTCACCCTTAGCCCGACCGGCTTGCCGCCGGCGCAGGTCAGCGGCCGCGCGAACGCCGCTTGGGCCCGCTGGTCGCCGAGGCCGCCACGCTCAGGGGCAGACTTCCATGCGGCGCGTGACGCCCTTGAGCCGCTCGTCGGCAAACCAGAAGAAGTACTTCGTGATCGTCACCGTCGAGCCGTCCTTGTTGAGTGCGCTGTACTGCACCGGCACCACCCATCCCACGTGACCATTGTTGCCACCCTGACCCATCGGGCATGAGCCGCGCTCGGGGGCTCCGATGTTCAGTTCGCGGCTGGTCTGCGCGCCCTTGACCGTCAGGTCGATGTAGTTGTTGATGGTCGACGCGTAATTGACCGGCGGCTTGGCGCGCACCACGTCGCCTGACGTGCCGATGTTCGGATTGGACGAGCACCCGACCAGCAGGCAGGCGGCCAGGGTGGCTGCGATTCTTCTCATGCGTACTCCGTGACGTTGGTGCGCCCGTTGAGGCGACTCACCCCGGATGATGCACGTTAAGGCAGCAGCCCTTGCAAACCGATGGCACCGACCGCGGTCGGCGTCAGAGCATTTCGATCGCCAGCGCGATGCCCTGCCCGCCGCCGATGCACAGCGTCACGATGCCGCGCCGGCAGCCCGAGCGCTGCATCGAATGCACCAGCCGCGTGGTGAGCACCGCGCCGCTCGCGCCGATCGGATGCCCGTGCGCGATCGCACCGCCTTCGACGTTGACCACATCTTCGGCCAGCCCGATTTCGCGCAGGCACGACAGCGCGATGGCGGCAAAGGCCTCGTTGATCTCGACGCGGTCGACATCGGCCAGCGACCAGCCCGCGCGCGCCATCGCCTGACGCACCGCCGGTGCCGGGCCCAGACCGAAGAAGTCGGGCTCGACCGCGGCCAGCCCGTAACCCACCAGACGGGCCACCGGCACCAGCGCGTTCTTCTCGGCCCAGCCGCGTTCGGCCAGCAGCATCACCGACGCGCCCGAATTGAGCCCCGGCGAGTTGCCGGCGGTGATCGTGCCTTCGGGGCGGAATGCGGGTTTCAGCTTGGCCAGCGACTCGGCGGTGGTTTCGGGCCGGTTGTGCTCGTCCTTGTCGAAGACCACGGGGCCCTTGCGGCCGGGCACCTCGACGGGCGCGATCTCCGCGGCGAACCATCCCGCGGCCTGCGCTGCGGCAAAGCGCTGCTGCGAGCGCAGCGCCCAGCGGTCCTGGTCGTCACGCGAGATGGCGTTCCTGATCACCAGATCCTCGGCGTGCCAGCCGGAATGCTTGCCGCTGAACGCGTCGTTCAACCCGTCATGCAGCATGCTGTCGATGAGCGAAACGTCGCCCATGCGCGCGCCCCAGCGTCCCTGCGGCAGCAGGTACGGCGCGCGGTCCATGTTCTCCATGCCGCCGGCCAGCGCGCAATCGATCTGACCCGACCAGATCTCGAGCGCGGCGCTGGCGATCGCCTGCGCGCCCGAGCCGCACACGCGGTTGACCGTCATCGCCGGCACTTCCACCGGCAACCCGCCGGCGATGGCGGCCTGGCGCGACGAGTTCATCCGCACGCCAGCCTGGATGACGTTGCCCAGCACCACCGACTGCACCCGCTCGCCGCTCAGTCCCGAGCGCTTGAGGCACTCGCGGATCGCTGCGGCCCCCAGCGCGGGCGCCGGCAGGTCCTTCAGCGTTCCCGCGTACGTGCCGATGGCCGTGCGCACGGGGTGGCAGATGACGACGTCGATCTTGCTCATGGCAGTTCTCCGGTGAGCGGCCCGTCGGCCGCGTGGGCATCAGGCAGCGGCGGTTCAGGCAGGCGCTCGGGCCGCCCAGCCGCGCTGCTCGAAATACTTGCGTCCCAGCGCCACCAGCTGGTTCTCGCTCGGGTGATCAACCACCTCGTAGCCGGCGATGCGCAGCGCGGTCTGTGGGCGGTGCTTGTCGACGTAGTGCCGGAAGTCGGCGATCGCGGTGTGCGAGCCGGTCAGCAGCACCTCGGGGATGCCTTCGAGCGCATCACACACCGCAGCAAAGAATTCATGCTCGCTGCGCACGGCGCTGCCGTGCTGGCCGGTCGGGTGGCTGTGCGACTTGACCTTGCGGGGCACCACGGTGTCGGCGTTGAACTGCAGCACCTGCGCGGATTGGTGGTCGGTCCAGACCACGGCGTGAGCAAGCGTCATGTCAGAGTTTCCTTTCGTGTGTCGATTCGCAGGCCACGCAGCGCAGGGCATCGGGCTCGATGCGCAGGCGTTCGAACGGGATGTGGACGCCGCAATCGATGCAGTGGCCGAAGTCAGCGTCATTCAATCGGGTTTGAGCGCGCCGCAAGCCGACGAGCTGCTGGCCGTCGCGCTCGGACACCGCGAAGTCGAGCTCCCGGTCGCCGGCGCGCTGCGGCGCGTCGTCGCCGTCTTGCTGCAGCACCTGCTGCGCGTGCTCGACGAGCGACAACCCGTCTTGATGCACGGTCGATTGACGCTCGATCGCCTGCACACGGGTCTGCAGCAACGTGGCCAATTCCGAGCGCTGGCTCGGGGTGAGGTGGGTGGGCATGGACATGGGCATCTCCTTCATGCGGATGGTCGTCCCCCGGGCGGGGGGCGACACTGATGCAGGTCAAGCCACGTGCACGAGAGAGGGTCTCGGCCCTCCCCGCGTCAGAACAGCTTGCCGACGTCGAGCAGCGTGAGCACGCCCAGCGCCGCAAAGATCGCCGCGGCGATGCCGTGAACCAGCTTCATCGACACCTTCTGCGCGATCTTTTCGCCCACGAACACCGCCGGCACGTCGGCAATCATCATGCCCAGCGTGGTGCCTGCCACCACCCACAGCAGGTCGGAGTAGCGCGCGGCCAGCGCCACGGTGGCGATTTGCGTCTTGTCGCCCATCTCGGCCAGAAAGAACGTGATGACCGTGGTGCCGAACACGCCGAAGCGCACGCGGGCCGTCTCGTTCTCGTCGATCTTGTCGGGGATCAGCATCCAGCCGGCCATGGCGATGAACGACACGCCGATCACCCAGCGCAGCACGTCGGGGCCCAGGGCGTGTGCCACCCAACCGCCCAGCGCACCGGCCATCGAGTGATTGGCCAGCGTGGCCACCAGGATGCCCAGGATGATGGGCACCGGACGCCTGAACTTGACCGCCAGCAGCATGGCCAGCAGCTGCGTCTTGTCGCCCATTTCACCCAGGGCCACCACACCGGTCGACACGAGAAAGGCTTCCATGGGGGGCTCCGGGGGGGTCAAAGGGGGGGGGTGGACGGGAACGTGGCCGCGGCCAAGCCGCCCACGCCCCCGTGACGCAAGGCGGGCGGAGTCTAGCGCCAGGCTCCACACTGGCCCCGCCGCACAACCGGTAACAAGTGGCCGACGCTCGCTGTCGTCCACCGGGCGCCCGGGGACGTTGTGCAGGGCAGCCCCATGAATTCAGGAGACACCATGAACAAGATGAGCAAGCTCGTGACCGTGCTGCTGGCCGCGCTGGCCGTGGGCCCGGCGCTGGCCGAAACCTCGGTGGGCGTGTCAATCGGCATCCACCAGCCCGGCGTGTACGGGCGCATCGACATCGGCGATGTGCCGCAGCCGGCGCTCGTCTACGCGCAGCCGATGATCATTGCGCAGCCCCCCGTCTACATGGAGCGGCGCCCGATCTACCTGTACGTGCCGCCCATGCATCAGCAGGACTGGCGGCGCTACTGCAGCCACTACAACGCGTGCGGCCAGCCGGTCTACTTCGTTCGCGACGACTGGGTGCGCGAACGCTACGAGCAATCGCACCCGGGCTGGGAGCGCGGGCGCCAGCAAGGGCGCGGCGCGGACCGCGGCGACGACGAGCGCGAGCGCGGCCACGGCCGCAAGGAAGGCAGAGAGCACGACCGAGACCGCGACCACGAACGCGGCCGAGGCGGCTGAGCCACGGCGTGTCACGAACGGGCGCGTGCCCCCGTTCGTTCGACACGGACCGCGGCCCGGTCGGCAGCGCTCAGAAATCCGACGTCATGCCGATCACGAATGACGCCCTTGGCACCAGCTGGATGCCGTTGACCTTCTGGTAGACCGGCAACTGCACGTACGCGTACAGCGTCGACGCATGGCCCAGCCCGAAGGTCACGCCGGGGCTCAGGTCGACCGACGTCGATCCCGAGTTGTTCGGCTCGGCCTGCACCCCCGCATCGCGCTCGCGCCGGCGCACGTTGAGCTGCACGACCGTACCCAGACTGTGCGACCACGCGTGTGACCAGCCCAGCGACAGCTCCAGCCGGCGCCCGGGCTTGAAGCCCTCGTCGCAATCCAGCGCCTGCGTGGCGCTGAGCTGGCCGATCGCCGCGTCGGTCGCGCCGAACACGTGCCGGCCCGCCACGCCGATCACCGCATCGGTGGTGCCACTGCCCGGCTGCAAGGCGCGCTCGGCGCGGCTGCCGCTGCCGTTGGTGATGTGCGTCGACCCCGTGGGCAGCTTGAAGCCGCCGAACAGTGCGTACGAATCGGCGCCGGTCGCTGCCGCGAACTGCCGGCGCCCGATCAGCTGCACGTCGCCCAGCCTGGTGAAGCGCCACTGCTCGGCCTCGCCGGGCAGACCGGTCGCCTCGTCGAGGAGGTTGTGGCGGTGGTCGCGGTGCACCAGCGGCACGCGCAGCGAAACCGACCAGTCGCCGTCGAACCCGTAGCCCAGCGTGGTGACCAGGTTGGCGTTGTTGGTGTGACGCTCGATGGCGTCTTCGTTGGTGACCTCGCTGGCCTTGAGGTTCGACGTGCCGCTGCGCAACTGTTTCTGGTCGATGAGCTCGAGCCGCACGTCGCCGCTCCAGCCCGTGTAAGCCTCGGCCTGGCCCTGTGCGTAGCGGTCGGTCATGAGCGTGCACGACGACGAGCCGCAAGACGCGTGAGCCGGCACGGTGGCGGCACTCAGGCCGACAACGAGCGCGGCCCATCCTGCGGTGTGCAGGTGATGTTGGATGGTTTTCACGAAAAGCTCCCGATGGCCGGGCGCGTGGCCCGGCAGATGCGTTGATGGCCCGGACGCACGGCTCAAGACCGCGCCCACCGGGCTGGCTTCAGGACATCAGGAGAAAACCGGCGGCGCCCGGGGCTGCGCGCTGCGCCACGCAAAAGGCGTTTCGGGCGCGTGCAGAAAGCGCTCGGGCTGAGCGGCCACGCACACCGTCACCCGGTGCAGCGTGAGCGCGGACGGTGGCAGCCCCAGCGCCGTGGCCGACGCCGCACACAAGGGGCAATGCTCGAGATGCAGCCCCGCCGAGACCGGCACACCGTGGTCGTCAGCCGCCTCGCCCAGCGCCACCACGCGCTCGCTCTGGGTCGTGCACACCTCCACCAGAGCACCGTGCCCGCGCGAGGCGACCAGCGCGTGCGACACGCTGGGCAGCAGCGCCAGCGCCAGCGCGGCGACGAGCGCCAGCCAGCAGGAACGCCGCAGATGGATGAGGGAAAATGGCATACAGGCCGCAGTCTAGCGACCTGCCCCGCCGTGAAGGTCGATTTGCCCTTTACGCTTCGGGTTTGCCCGCGGCACGCTGCCGCCCTCGTTTCAGGATTCCCCATGAATTGCACCCTCGCCCGCTGGGCCCGCTCGCTCGGCTTGATCGCCGCCACCGCCACGCTGGCGTTCGCTGCCCAGGCGCAAACCGTGCTGCGCGTGACCGCCATTCCCGACGAGTCGCCGACCGAACTCGCGCGCAAGTTCGCGCCGCTGGGCCAGTACCTCGAAGCCAAGCTGGGCGTGAAGGTCGAGTGGACGCCGGTCACCGACTACGCCGCCGCCGTCGAGGCGCTGGTCAACAAGAAGGTCGACCTCGCATGGTTCGGCGGCTTCACCTTCGTGCAGGCCAGCGTGCGCTCCGAAGGCCGCGTGATCCCGCTGGTGCAGCGTGAAGAAGACGAAAAATTCCGCTCGGTGTTCATCACCGACGCCAGCAGCGGCATCACCAAGCTCGAAGACCTCAAGGGCAAGACGCTGAGCTTCGGCTCGCCGTCGAGCACCTCGGGCCACCTGATGCCACGCAGCTTCCTGCTGGCCGCCAAGATCAACCCCGACTCGGACTTGAAGCGCGTGAGCTTTTCGGGTGCGCACGACGCCACCGTGGCCGCCGTGGCCAGCGGCAAGGTCGATGCCGGCGCGCTGAACATCTCGGTGTGGGACCGTCTGGTGGCCGAGAAGAAGGTCGACACCTCCGTGGTCAAGGTCTTCTACACGACGCCGGGCTTCTACGACTACAACTGGTCGGTGCACGCCGACATGCCCGCCGACCTGCGCAACAAGATCACCCAGGCCTTCCTGTCACTCGACGCCAGCACGCCGCAGGGCAAGGAAATCCTCGGCCTGCAGCGCGCCACGCGCTTCATCCCGACCAAGGCCGAGAACTACAACACCATCCGCGCCTCCGCCGAGCACGCCGGACTGCTGAAGTGACCTCAGGCGCGTCGGCGGGATCGCGCGGCCCGCTCGTCGTCGCGCTGCGCGGTGTGCACGCGGCGGCCGCGCCGCTGGCCAGCGTGCCGGTGTTGCACGGGCTGTCGCTCGAGGTGCATCAGGGCGAGCAGGTCGCGCTGATCGGCTCGTCGGGCGCGGGCAAGACCAGCTTGCTGCTCGCGCTGGCGTGCGCGGTGCCGCCGCAGTCGGGTTCGCTCGAGCTGTTCGGGCAAGCGCCGTGGGCGCTGTCGTCACGCGATCGCCAACACCTGCGTGGCCGGCTGTTTCTGGCGCCTCAGGTGCCGCCGCTGCCGCCGCGTCAGCGCGTGGTGAGCGCGGTGCTCGCCGGGCGGCTGCCACGACTATCGCTGGCCGCCAGCGTGCGTGCGCTGTGGCACCCGCGCGAAGCCGGCGTGGCGCATGCGGCACTGGCCGCACTCGATCTGGGCGACAAGCTGTGGGAGCGCGTCGACCGGCTGTCGGGCGGCGAGCGTCAGCGCGTCGGTCTGGCGCGCGCGCTGGTGGCCGATGCCGAGCTGTGGCTGATCGACGAGCCGCTGTCGGCGCTCGACCCGGCGCGCGCCGAGCAGGTCATCGAGCAGTTGAGCGCCGCCGCGCGCAGCGCCCACCGCACGCTGGTGTGCACGCTGCACCAGGTCGAAGTGGCACGGCGCTGCTTTGCGCGCATCGTCGCGCTGCGCGCCGGACACATCGTCTACGACGGGCCGGCCGCCGACTTCACCGATGCGCAAGTCGCCGCGCTCTACGGATCGCGCGCGGCGCTTGAAGATGTCGCGCTTGAACCCGCTGTGCCGGTTGGCGTGCCCGGCGAGCGCGCGGCCGCGCCGCTGATTTGCCGCTGATCGCGTGACCCCGCTGTCCACCACACCGCCGCGCGACCCGGCGCTGCATTCGCGCTGGGCCACCGTGCTGCTGATCGCGGTGCTGCTGTGGCCGCTGGTCGTGCTCACCGAATTCAACCCGGCGGTGCTGTTCGACGCGCGCAGCGTGCGCTCGACGCTGCGCTTCATGGCGAGCTTCCTGCCGCCGCGCAGCGACGCCGAATTCCTCGGGCTGCTGCTGCACGAAACCTGGCGCACCGTGGCCATTGCCACCGCCGGGCTCACGCTGGCCGGCCTGATCGCGGTGCCGCTGGCGCTGGGCGCGAGCGCGCGGCTGTCGATCAGCGCGCTGGCGCAGCCCATGGCCGCCGCGCCGTTCGCGCTGCGCAGCGTGCTGCGCGCCACGATGGTGGTGCTGCGCTCGGTGCCCGAGCTGGTGTGGGCGCTGCTGTTCGTGCGCGTGGTGGGCCTGGGGCCGACCGCCGGCGTGCTGGCCATCGGCATCGCCTACGGCGGCATGCTGGGCAAGGTCTACGCCGAAATCCTCGAGGCCAGCGACCCCGCGCCCACGCAAGCGCTGCTGCGCAATGGCGCGGGCCGGCTGCAAGCGCTGCTGTTCGGCGCGCTGCCGCAGTGCGCCGCCGAGTTGGTGAGCTACACCGTGTACCGCTGGGAATGCGCGATCCGCGCGTCGGTGGTGCTGGGCTTCGTGGGTGCCGGCGGGCTCGGGCAGTTGCTCGACAGCGCGGCCAAGATGTTCTCGGGTGGCGAGGTCTGCACCATCTTGCTGGTGTTCATCGCGCTGGTGGCCGCATCCGACCGCATCAGCGCGGTGCTGCGCCGGGCCATGGCATGAGCGCGCCCGTGCCACTCGCGCCGCACCTGAGGCAGCCGCCGGCGCGCCACGCCGCGCGCTGGGTCGGCCTGGTCATCGCCACGCTGGTGGTGCTGAGCTTTGCCACGCTGGAGCTGCGCTGGGGCGATTTCCTGTCGCCCGATGCGCTGGGCAAGATGGGAAAGTTCGCGGCCGGCTTCTTTCCACCCGAGACCTCGGCCGCGTTCCTGCAGCGCACGCTCGACGGCACGCTGGAAACGCTGGCCATGTCGCTGCTGGGCACCTTGCTCGCGGCCGTGGGCGGCCTGGCGCTGGCGCTGCCGGCGAGCGCGCGCCGCCATGAGGGCGCCGGCTCCGCGCTGGCCACCGGGGTGCTGCGCGCGGCCACGCGCGGCGTGCTCAATGGGCTGCGCTCGGTGCCCGAGCTGGTGTGGGCCGCGCTGCTGCTGATCGCCGCCGGGCTGGGGCCGTTTGCCGGCACGCTGGCGCTGGCGCTGCACACCACCGGCGTGCTCGGGCGGCTGTTCGCCGAGAGCCTCGAGAACGCCGCGCCCGAGCCCGCCTTCGCGCTGCGCGTGCGCGGTGTGGGCGCGCTGCGCGTGTTCCTGTTTGCCACGCTGCCGCAGATCTGGCCGCAGGTCATCGCCTACACGCTGTACCGCTGGGAGAACAACATCCGCGCGGCCGCCGTGCTGGGCGTGGTGGGTGCCGGCGGGCTGGGGCAGATGCTGTACTACCACCTGGGCTTGTTCCAGATGCACGAGAGCTGCACCGTGCTGGGCGCCATGATGGCGCTGGTGGCGCTGGTCGATGCGCTGTCGTTCGCCACGCGGCGCTGGCTCAACCGGTGAGCCACCCGGGCGGCTGACGCACCACCACAGCCAGACTCAGATCGCGCCGTCGATCGCCTCGATGCGCTCGGCCAGCAGCACGTAGTCGGCGATGAAGCCGCTGCACGCCACCTCGCGACCCACCCACGCCTCGAGCGCGCTGTCGCCGAAGGTCGGGCCGTCCTGGCGGCGCAGCACGTAGCGGCCCTGCGCGGTGTCGAGCCAGACCGCCTCGCGCTCGCTCTTGCTCCCCGCACCCAGCGGCCCGCGCCGCACCCTGCCGCGCAGCCTCTCGACACGCTGCGGCGCGATCGTCATTCAGCGCTGCACATAGACCCGGTAGCCGACGATGCGGCCATCGACCTCGCGCGCCAGCGCCGCCACCGCCGAGGGCGCGGCGCCCGAAGGCCGCGTGGCGGCAGGCGGTGTCGCGACGGCCAGGTGATAGCGCGTGGGCGCCGGCGTCGCCTTGCCGCGCGCGGCTGGAACGGCCGCCCCGGCAGGCGACTCGACCGCGTACGCCACGAACACCTGATCGGCCGCCAACCCGGCGCGCTCGGCGATGTGGGCCAGCGCGCGGCGCACCGCCGCCGAGGCCTTCGCCGCGGGTTGCGGGCGCGCAGTGGCCGGCTTGGTCGCATCCAGAAACTCGCCCGCCGAGCGCAGCGCGACACGCCGCTCGCGCCGTTGCAAGCGCTGCGCGTCGAGCGGCGCCAGACCCTGGGGCACGCCGGTGGCGCCGGGCACGCGCGCCGGGTGCAGCGACGGGTCACCGAGCAGGCTGAACTGCGCCAGGGTCTTCAGGTCGGTCGGATCGAGCTCGCTGGTTTGCTGCACGAAGCGCTGGCGCGCCATCAGCGTGGCGCGCCCGATCGACGCGCCTTCGAGCACCGCCAGCAAGAAGTACTGCGTCAGCAGATCGGCCGAACCGTTGCCCTCGAGCGGCCCGTAGGCGATCGTCGAGCTGCCAAAGAAACCGCACGCGCCTTGCGCCAGGTAGTGCTGACCGATGGGCAGCGGCAAGCCCAGCGTGACCGAGTCGTACAGCTCGCCGCCGTAGCAGCATTCGGCAGCAGCCACCGTGCCAGCGCGGATGCGCCCGGCAATGCCGGGGCTCGACATCGACACCGGCTGGTGCCCGGCGGCGTCCTCGCCATAAAAGCGCGGATCGGCCAGCCCGCCGTGGCAGTTGATGAAGTGCATCAGCGGCGCCAGCCGTGCGGCGGCAATGGCCTCGCGCGCCGGCGGCGACACGCTCATCGCCCTGGACTGGCCGAACACGTTGAACAAGCTCAGCGCCGTCGACGCGCGCCAGGTGGCGGTCGACAAGCCGAAGTAATCGCCGAACTCGGCCACGTCGCGCGTGACGTGCGCCGCGGCGGCTTCGAGCAGGCCGATCAGGTGCGACGGCTCGGTCGCGCCGGTCAGATCGGGCAGCCGAGCGACCACCCGCGTGGGGCCCTTGAACGCACTCGCCTCGCGGCCATAGGCGGCCTCGCAGGCATAGGGCAGATCGCCCCAGGCGATGGGGTCGGGGTCGGCCGGTGGCGCGTGCATCGGGTTGGCGACATCCTGATGCGGCACCACGTCGGGCGCGCCCAGGATCATCAGATACGCCGGGTCGACGGCGCGAAACACCGCGTCGATGGCCGCCTTGGCCTGCGCCGGGCTGGTGGCCAGCGTGGCCGGCGCGCCGCCGAGTTGCTTCATCGCACGCGCGTCGTCGAGAAACACCAGCCGGCTGCGCAGGCCGCGCTGCCGGTCGGCGGCGATCAGGGCGCGCACGGCCTTTTGAATCTGCGCGAGGCCGACCGCGCCGTACTTGGCCTTGAGCGCGGCGCGGTGGCTGACGATGAGCTTGTCGTCCACGGGAATCTCCTGCGGTGGGAGCGGCGAGCGGCGCCGCGAGCGCATCGATTCTGGCGGCGCGGCCGGCCGCGTTCAAGCCTCGGCGGCGGTCTCGCGGGTCGACGCCAGATAGTCGATCAGTTCGTCTTCCGGGTAGGGCTTGCCCAGCAGCAAGCTGACGCCCGCATCGCGCGCCGCCTCGCGCAGCGAGACGTCATCGCCCGAGATCATCACGATGGGCAGCTGCGCCGTGCGCGGATCGGCGCGCAGTTCACGCGTCAGCGCCAGGCCGTCGAGCCCGGACAGCTCGGCACCGGTGATCAGCGCGTGCGGCGCGGCCCGCAAGATCTGTTCGAGGACCTCCAGCCCGTCGGTGGCCAGCGCGGTCTGCCAGCCATGCTGCTCGAGCAGGCGGCTCGTCTTGACGCGCACCACCTTCGAGGCGTCGGCAATCCACACGACACCGGCGGACGGGGACGGGGACGGCGCGGTCGGCGCAGTCGGCTCGGGCGTGGGCAGGGGGACGACGGAGTCCCTCGTGTCCGCACGCCGATCGGTGGTGCGGCGGTCTGCCGTGCGGCGTTCGGCCTCGGCATCGGCATAGGCCCGCTGCAGCGAATCGAGGGCCTCGCGCTCGCTGCGCTCGGCGGCGGCTTGCGCGTTGGCCGCGTGCTGCAAGGGCGAGAGCGTGTCGAACTCGCTGTCGGCCACCAGCCGCGCCTGTTCTTCAGCCCGGTGGGCCAGTTGCTCGGCGACCAGACGCGCCTCCCACTCGGCGGCCTCGCGGTCGCCTTCGATGCGCGCGGCCTCTTGCGCGGCCGCGCGCTCGGCTTGCTGTGCGATTTCATCTTCGTCCAGCGGCAGCCCGGGAGCTTGCATGCTGTCCTGGCGCGACAAGGCGCGCCAGGATCTGAACCGGCTCGGCGCTATCACGGTCGACTCGGCCGGCTGATCGCGTTGCGCCAGCCGGCGCTGCCGGCCGCGCACGAACCACAGCAGCGCCAGCAATGCCAGCAGCGCTCCACCCAGCAGGTATTCGTCCATCGTCAACCGCCACCCCTCACACCCGCCAAGCGGGTCGCACGAGCGTAGCGGGGATGGCGCGCTTCGGTGTGTCCATTTGTGAGGTTTTCAGCCGGCTGTTGCATGGATGGCGTGACCCGTCGGCTACGCTGTGGCACTGCCGCACCCCGCCGTGAATTGTCAAAGGTCGACACTTGAAAACCACCTTGATCGCTGTTTGCGCCGTGTTGCTCACCTTGCTCGCGTATGGTCTGTGGACCCCCGACATCGGGCGCCCCACCCTGCAAGCGCGCTACCTCGATGCGCCCGGCGACCTCACCGAAGTGGCCGGCGAGCGGCTGCACGTGCGCGACAGCGGCCCGAAGGACGCGAGCGCCGTGGTGCTGATCCACGGCTTTGGCGCGAGCTTGCACACCTGGGAGCCGTGGGCGCGCGAACTCGCGCTGCATCACCGGGTGATCCGCCTCGACCTGCCCGGTTGCGGCCTGAGCGAGCCCGACCCCACGGGCGACTACACCGATGCGCGCAGCGTGCGGCTGCTGCTGGCGCTGCTCGATCAGCGCGGCATCGAGCGCGCCACGCTGGTCGGCCACTCGATCGGCGGGCGCATCGCCTGGACGTTCGCGGCGCAGCACCCCGAGCGCATCGACAAGCTGGTGCTCATCGCCCCCGACGGCTTTGCCAGCCCCGGCTTCGAATACGGCGTGCCCGCCGAAGTGCCGGTGTCGATGCAGCTGATGCGCCATGTGCTGCCGCGGCCGCTGCTGCGCATGAGCCTGGAGCCCGCCTACGCCGACCCGGCGGTGCTGACCGACGCGCTGACCACGCGTTACCACGAGCTGATGCTGGCACCTGGCAGCCGCGATGCGCTGCTCGCCCGGCTGCAGCAGACCCGGCTGGTCGACCCGCGGCCGCTGCTGCGCAGCATCCAGGCGAGCACGCTGCTGCTGTGGGGCGAGCAAGACGTGATGATCCCGTTTGCCAACTCGGCCGACTACCTGCTGAGCCTGCCGCATGCGCGGCTGGTGCCCTTCACCGGCGTGGGCCACCTGCCGCACGAAGAAGCGCCCGCTCGCTCGCTGGTGCCGCTGCTCGATTTTCTCGATCGCCCGGCGCGCTGAAGCAGCCCTGCCCCATCCAAGGTCATCCCCTTTCAACGGATCCGCACGCCGCACTGCTGGCAGCATCGGTGCCATGACGTCGCCCGAAATCCGCCCCGCCCACCCTGCCGAGTGCGCCAACCCCGCCGCACTCACCGTGCTGTACGACGGCGCGTGCCCGCTGTGTCGCCGCGAAGTCGGTGTCTACCAGGGGCTCACGCCACGCCAGCCGCTCGCCTGGTGCGACGTGAGCGACCCGGCGACAGCGCTGCCCGCAGGGGCGACACGCGACGCGTACCTGGCGCGCTTTCATGTGCTGCGCGGCGGCACCGAGGTGCTCAGCGGCGCACGCGCGTTCGTGGCGCTGTGGTCGGCGCTGCCCGGCTGGCGCTGGCTCGCTCGCGCGGCGGCGCTGCCCGGGGCGACGTCGGGGCTCGAGCTGGCCTACCGCGGCTTTTTGCGCTTGCGTCCGGCGCTGCAAAGGCTGGCGCACGCTTTCGAGCCGTCGGCGGCGGTGCCGGCCGACCTGATCGCCGAGATGCGCTCCGACCACGCCGGCGAAACCGGCGCCGTGTGGATCTATCACGGCGTGCTCGCGTTCTCGCGCGATGCCGGCGTGCGCGAATTTGCCCTCCGCCACCGCGACACCGAACGCCGCCACCTCGAGCGCATCGCCGAGGTGCTGCCGTGGCCGCGCCGCAGCCGGCTGCTGGTGCCGTGGCGCGCGGCCGGCTTTCTGACCGGCGCGCTGCCCGCGCTGTGCGGTCCGCGCGCCGTCTACGCCACCATCGCGTCGGTCGAGACCTTCGTCAACCACCACTATCAGCAGCAAATCGACCGGCTCGCGGGGCGGCCCGAGCACGCTGCGCTGCGCGACATGCTCATCGAGTGCCAGGCCGACGAATGCGAGCACCGCGACGAGTCGCTCGCCCGGCGTGCCACGCCGCCGGGCCGGCTGCTTGCGCTATGGTGCAACTTGGTCGGCAGCGGTTCGGCTGCGGCCGTGCACGTGGCGCGGCGGTTGTGATTCACCGAGCAAGACCTTGACCTCAGACGCCCCAAACTCACCTGCGCCTTCGACCCTGACGCTGGCCAACCTGCTCGGCCAGATCGGCGAGTTCACCGAAGACGTCATCGTCATCACCGAGGCCGAGCCGCAAGACGAGCCGGGCCCGCGCATCGTCTACGTCAACCCGGCGTTCACGCGCATGACCGGCTACACCTCGGATGACGTGCTCGGGCACACGCCGCGCGTGCTCCAGGGGCCGAACACCTGCCCCAGGGCGCGCACGCGGATGCGCGAAGCGCTGCAGCAGTGGCAGCCCATCCGCATCGAACTGCTCAACTACCGCAAGGACGGCAGCGAGTTCTGGGTCGACTTGAGCATCACCCCGGTGGCCGACGACCAGGGCTGTTTCCGCTACTGGGTGGCGGTGCAGCGCGAAACCACCGCGGCCAAGCGGCGCGAGCACGACATGGTTGCCGCGCAGCGGCTCAAGGCGGTGGGCGAGATGACCGGCGGCATCGCGCACGACTTCAACAACCTGCTCACGGCCATCAGCGGGGCGGCCGAGCTGCTGGCCGCCAAGGTCGGCCAGGATGCCGAATCGGCCCGGCTGGTCGATGCGATCCGCGCTGCCGCCCACGGCGGTGCCAGCCAGGTCCGCCGGCTGATGGCGTTTTCGCGCACCCCGCTGCTGGCACGCGGACCGGTGGATCTGCACGCGGTGCTGTGGCAACTCGAACTGCTGCTGCGCCGTTCGCTGCGCGACAACGTGACGCTCGAGATCCGCCACCACCCGCAAGCGCGCTGGGTCGATGCCGAAGCGGTGCAGCTCGAGGCCTCGCTGCTCAATCTGGTGCTCAACGCGCAAGATGCGATCGCGCAGTCCGGACGCATTGCCATCGACCACCGGCCGCTGGTGCGCGACGGCCGGGACTGGGTGTGCGTGGAAGTGAGCGACAGCGGCAGCGGCATGGACGCGGTCACGCTGGCGCACATCTTCGAACCCTTCTTCACCACCAAGGACGCCGGGCGTGGCTCGGGCCTCGGCCTGGCGATGGTCAAGTCGTTCATCACCCAGCTCGGCGGCGAGGTCGAGGTGCGCAGCCAGCTCGGGCAGGGCACGACCTTCACCTTGACGCTGCCCGCGGCGCTGCCCGCGGTGGCGAGCGCGGCTGCGCCCGGCACCAGCGCACCCGGGCGGGCCTGCCGCGTGCTGCTGGTTGAAGACGACGAGGTGGTGCGCATGACCACGGCGGCCATGCTCGAGTCGCTGGGCCACGAGGTGCACGAGTGCGAGAACGCCGATGACGCGCTGGCGGTGCTGGAAGGCGCAGACACCTTCGATGTGCTGTTCACCGACTTGCTCATGCCCGGCAGCCTGGGCGGCCACGCGCTGGCCGCCCTCGCGAAAACCCGCTGGCCGGCGATGCACGTCATCATGACCTCGGGCTGGGCCGACTCCGACCTGCCCGAGCACCTCAGCGCCGACAGCCGCACGCCCTTCGTGCTCAAGCCCTACACGCGCGATGACTTGGCGCGCGCGTTCGCGCGGGTGCTGGCATCCGCCAGCGGCGACTGAGCGGCGCGCGGCCGGCGTGTCAGGACGGCGTGGCCATGCGCAGCCGGCGCGCGGACTCCTCGGCGCGCGCGTCGTCGATCTCGCGCATCACGCCGCCCACATCGACCGCGCCGGTGGGCTGCACGAACACCCCGGTCAGCGGCGACTCTGGCGTGAGCACGCCGCGTTCGTAGAGCGCCCAGATCTCGTCGCCGTGGTCGGTGGCCAGCAGTTCGGGCGCGAAGCGGCCGAAGAAGTCGCGCAGGTTCTCGACGTCGCGCAGCAGCATGCGCTTGGCGTGGTTGTTGCCGGCCGCGTCCACGGCCTGCGGCAAATCGATGATGACCGGCCCGTCGGCGGCCAGCAGGATGTTGAATTCCGACAAGTCGCCGTGCACGACGCCGGCGCACAGCATGCGCACCACCTCGCCGAGCAAGCTCGCGTGGTGAGCGAGCGCCTGCTCGGGCGTGAAGGCCACGTCGTTGAGGCGCGGTGCGGCGTCGCCGTGCTCGTCGGTCACCAGCTCCATGAGCAGCACGCCTTCGTGGAAGTTGTGCGGCTTGGGCACGCGCACGCCGGCGGCGGCCAGCCGGTACAGCGCGTCGACCTCGGCGCTTTGCCAGGCGGCTTCCTGCGATTCGCGCCCGTAGCGCGAGCCCTTGGCCATGGCGCGTGCCTGACGGGTGTTCTTGACCTTGCGGTTCTCGGTGTAGTCCACCGCTTGGCGGAAGCTGCGGTGGGTGGCTTCCTTGTAGACCTTGGCGCAGCGGGTTTCGTCGCCGCAGCGCACCACGAACACCATGGCTTCCTTGCCGCTCATGAGCTGGCGAACGACGGTGTCGATCAGCCCTTCATCGATCAGGGTCTGCAGTCTCGGGGGTGCTTTCATCGGGGGATTTTGCGCGCTCGCCGCCCGGCAGATGGCGCATCAGCATTTCGGCCAGCCGCGCCATCGCGATGGGCTTGGCCAGGTAGTCGTCCATGCCCGCGGCCCGGCACGCCTCGCGGTCGCCGGGCATCACGTTGGCCGTGAGGGCCACGATGGGCAGCCGGGAGCGCTGCGCACCGGAGCGCTCCCAGTCGCGAATGCGGCGTGTGGCCTCGAAGCCGTCCATGCCGTGCATCTGGCAATCCATCAGCACCAGATCGAACTCACCGGCTTGCACCCGGCTGATCGCCTGCTCGCCGCTGGCCGCCACCTCGGCGGTCAGGCCCAGTGTTTCGAGCATCTGGCACGCCACGAGCTGGTTGACCTCGTTGTCCTCGACCACCAGCACATGGCCGCGCAGGCGGGTCTCGGCGGGGGCTGCGCTCGGCACCGTGGCGGCGTGCTCCGGCGCCAGGCGCGCCAGCATGTGGATCAGGGCGCGCAGCAGATCGGCACGGCGCACCGGCTTGTTCAGGTAGCGCAGCACGCCGGCGTCCTGCCGGCTGAGCTCGTCGGCGTTGGCGTAGGCCGAACTCAGCAGCAGCAACTGCGTGGCCGCCGCACCCGGATCGGCGCGGATCGCGCGCGCCAGCGGCTGCCCGCCCATGCCATCCAGATGCATGTCGATCACCGCCAGATCAAACGCAGCGCCGCCCTGCACGGCCTCGGCCACACGCTGCAGGGCCTGGTTGGCGGACTCGGCGCAGGTGACCCGCATGAACCAGCCTTGCAACTGCAGCGCAAGGATGTCGCGGGTGGTGCGGTTGTCGTCGACCACCAGCACGCGCCGGCCGCGCAGCGCCGTGCTGGACAACTGTTCGACAGAGGCACTGCGGGCGGGCGGCAGACACACGTTGATGGTGAAGGTCGAGCCGTGCCCCGGCGCGCTGTCCATGCTGATGGCGCCGCCCATGAGCGCGAGCAGCCGCCTGGAGATCGCCAGCCCGAGGCCGGTGCCACCGAACTGCCGTGTGGTGCTGCCATCGGCCTGCGAGAAGTGCTCGAAGATCTTGGCCTGCGAATGCGCCGCGATGCCCGGGCCGGTGTCGCGCACGGTCATGCACACCTGGGCGCCGACATCGGTGTGTTCAAGCAGCGTCAGGCTGACCACCACCTCGCCGTGGGCGGTGAACTTGACCGCGTTGCCGATCAGGTTGGCGAGGACCTGACGCAGCCGGAACGGATCGCCGCAGCAAGCCACGTCGAGGTCGGGCGGCGTGTACCGCGCGACGAGTTCGAGCCCCTTGTCGGCCGCCGGCTGCGCGAACATGAGCACCGCGTCGTCGACCACCTCGGCGAGGCTGAAGTCGACCGCCTCGAGCTCGAGCTGGCCGGATTCGATGCGCGAGAACTCGAGGATGTCGTTGATGACGCTGAGCAGGTGACGGCCCGACGACTGCACAGTCTCGGCCCACACGCGCTGCTGCGGGCGCAGATCGCTGCCGATCAACAACTCGTTCATGCCCAGCACGCCGTTCATCGGGGTGCGGATCTCGTGGCTCATGGTGGCCAGGAATTCACCCTTGGCGCGGTTGGCGGCCTCGGCAGCGAGCTTGGCCTGATGCAGCCACTCGTCGCGCTGAGCGATCTGCCCGAGCATGTGGTTGAAGCCGCGGCCGAGCTGGTCGAGTTCGATCACGTTGCTGGCGTCGGCGCGCACGTGGTAGTCGGCCGAGGTCGACACGCGGTCCATCAGCAGGTTCAGATCGGCCAGCGGTTGCAGCACCAGGTCATCGAGCCGGCGCAGCAACCGCCGGCTGGCGGCCACGGCCAGCAGTGATGCCAGGGCGGTCACCACGAGCTGCAGCACGGTCTGCTCGTACAGGCTGTCCATGCTCACCTCGACCACCAGATGCCCGGCCTCGCCTTGTGCGCCGATCACCGGCTCGCGCAGGATGAAATCGGCCACACCGAGGCTCAGGGCCTCGCCGCTGGCCGTGGGTGGTGGCGCCGCCGCTTCGTCCTCGCGCTGGTAGGCACTGACGCGCTGGCCGCCCCGGCCATACAGCACGGCGGACTCGACGTCGCTCGAGTGGCGCAGCGAGCGCAGCAGTTCGTCAGCGGCCTTGGCGTCGTCGAACAGCAGCGCAGCGGCTGCGTTGTCGGCCAGCACCCGGGCTTGCAAGCGTTGGGTGTCGATCAGCTGGTACAGATCCATCGTGAAGCTGCTCACCACCACGAACAGCGCCACGATGCCCACCGCCGTGGCCAGCGCGATGCCGTTGAGGCGGCGCAGCCGCGCGGCCAGCGTGCTGGGGTTCGTCACTGGATCACCTCGGTGGCCAGCCGCAGCAGCTTGGAGCTGAGTTGGAGCCGCCCGCTGCGCGCGGCCGGCAGGTTGGCTTCAAAGCTCACGCGGCCTTGCTGGACGGTCATGTTGATCGCCACACCGCGGCGCGCAGCGCCGGCGCTGTCGGCCACGGTCAGCACGGCTCGGTCGCGCACGCTGGCGAGCACGCGCGGCAACGAGTCGATGGCGGCTGACGAAATGAACACGATCTGGCAAGTATCAGTCGACTCCCCCTCCGCACGGCGCTGCACCGCCACGGCGCGGCTGCCCACTGCCTTGCCTTGCAGCTCGTCGATGTCGTGGCCGAAGGGGTCGGCGCCGTAGACACACAGGTTGAGCGTGCTGCCCACCTCGGCGGGCCATTCGGTGTACGCCATGAAGTTGAACAGGAACGCCGCCTTGATCCGGTATTCGGGGAACTCTTGAGCGCGCGCACTGGCTGCGCACCACAGCAAGGCCAGCAGCGCCACCCAGGCCAACGGTCGCCCGCGCGGCGCGCTGACGGCCTCGAGATGCATTCCCGCAAGCAAACGCTGGCCCATGCGGCTCAAAACCTCACCACGAGCTTGACGCTGGCGCTGCGCCCGTCCTGCTCGAGCGCGTTTTGCCAGTTGATCTCGGAGCCGGGTTGGGCAAAACGCCGGTCGAACAGGTTGTAGACGCTCAGCCACAGCTCCACCCCACGGGCCAGCCGGGCGGTGCCCAGCGTCAGGTTGGACACCGCATAGCCGCCGAGGTCGCTGCCGGCCAGGCTCCTGCGCTTGCTGTCGGCCTGCAGTTCGTAGCCCGCCTGCCAGCCCCGGGCCAGGGGCGCCGACAGGTTCAGCTTGCCCAGCACATCCGGCGAATTGGGCAGCCGCCCGCCATGCGGTGGGTCCGCCTCCTGCAGCGACACGCTGCCACGCAGCCGGGCGCCCGACGCCCACACCTTGTCGGCCGACAGCTCCAGTCCCTGCGTGCGGACGGAGCCTCCGGACTGGTACTGCGCCAGCCCGCTGACGGGCTCGGTGCCCAGCGTGATGAGGTCTTGCGTGGTCCAGCGGTACAGCGAGGCGCGCACGGCCAGCTCGGGAGCGAAGCGGTGGTCGAGCACCGCCTCCCACGCCTCGACGGTTTCGCCTTGCAGCGACCGGTTGGCGACCTGCGCCTTGCCATCACCGTAGTCGCGCTCGTAGGCGTTGGGCGCGCGGTGCGCCTGTCCGTACAGCAGCTTCATCGTGGTGGCCGGCGTGGCCTGCCAGATCAGCCCGGTGCGCGGGCTGAACCGCGTGCCGGTGTCATTGTTGTGATCGACGCGCAGCCCCAGCGTGGCGCTCAGCGTGTCGATCAAGCGCCACTCATCCTGGGCAAACACCCCGATGCGGTGGCCCGAGCTGTCGATGCGCAGGTCGTTGGCCGGCTGGGCGAAGTCGAGCGAGGCCTGGCGCACCGTGGCGTTGTCCTGCGCCTCCAGGCCCGCCATCAGCGTGTGACCGGCCACCGCCGTGGACACCACATGCCACTCGGTGCCGTACCAGTCGGCCCGGGCCGGTTGCGAAAAAATGGTGCCGTAGCTGTAGGTGGCGCCAAACCGGTAGCGGCCCGCGAACAAACGCCCCGACACCTGCAGCGTGCCGTCGGCGTAGCGGTCCTGGTACTGCAACTGACCGGTCTCATAGCGGTCGGTGGCGGGCCGGGTGCGCACCAGCGGGTCGCTGAAGAAGGCGGCGGTGGCGTCGCGCTTGGCGCGGTCGCCCTGCACGATCTCGGCCGACCAGGCGCCGCGCGACACGCGGGCGAAGAACTCCTGATCGCGCTCGGTGTCCAGCCCAGCGGCCACGCCGGAGATGCCGCTCGTGCCGTAGTCGTAGTAGCGGTTCTTGCCGTTGGCGCTCAGGCCCGAGACCGACACCAGCACATCGACGCCGTTGTCGAGCAGCTTGCCAAAACTGGCCCGCCCGCTGCGCGAGGTGTTGGGGTGCTGGTAGCTCACCGCCACCTCGGCGCCATTGAGGCTGGCACCGGTGCGCGTGATCACGTTGACCACGCCGAACATCGCGTTCTGGCCGTACACCGCGCCGCCCGGGCCGGGGATGAATTCGATGCGCTCGATCAGATCGAGGTCGAGCGGGAAGTCGTGGCCGACCGGCGCACCGTCGTACACCGGGTCGTTGATGCGGTTGCCGTTGACCATGACCAGCACCCGCGCCGTCAGGTCGCCCGGCAGCCCGAAGCCGCGCGTGCCCAGGTACTGGTACTGGCGGTCGAAGGTGGTGTGCACGCCGGGCAGGCTGGCCAGCGCGTCGCCCAGCGTGCGCCAGCCGAAGGTCTGGATGTCCTGGCGCGAGATCACCCGCACGGCCGAGGCCACGTCGGCGGGCTTTTGCTCGTATTTGGACGCGCCGACGATGGGGATCTCGAGCAGTTGCTCGAGGCTCAGGGTGGTGAGGTCGGCGCCGACCTCGGCAGCGCGCGCCGCGCCCGCACTGGCCAGCCACAACACCAACACCAGCGCCATCGCCAGCCACCATGCGGTGCGCCCGCGCGAGGGCGTGTGGCGAGCCGGGCCGCGAGCGTCCGGCGCGGCGCCCGCACCGCGGGCTTCCCGAGAAAAAACGCCCGCGGCGATGACCGGCTCCAACTTCTGCATGCGAAGCATTATCAACACGCAGCGCACCGAGCGACGACGCATTTCGGGCGGAGAAACACCTCTTTCGCCGCCGCCGGATCGGCGCCTGACGCGCCGCGGCGCGCCCGCCGCTCAGCGGTGAGCGATGGCGTCGAGCGAGCGCTGCAGCGCGGCGCGTGCGGTGGGGTCGGCGAGGTTCGCCACACAACCCGGCGTGTTGAGCAACTCGAGCAGCTGCAGCATGCGGTAGCCGATGGCCTGGCGGGTCAGCTCGAAGGCGCGCCGCTTGCCATCGTCGCCGCCCTCGGCATTCGACGGATCGGGGTAGCCCCAGTGGGTCTTGATCGGCTGCGCAGCACCGCCGAAAAACACCGGGCAGGCCTCGGCTGCAGCGCTGTCGCACACGGTGATCACCACCGACAGCGGCGGCGCATCGGCGTGGGTGAATTCATCCCAGCTCTTGCTGCGAAAGCCGGCCGTGGCCATGCCCGCACCACCCAGCGCCTCGAGCGCGAACGGGTTGATGCGCCCGCCCGGCGCACTGCCCGCGCTGTACGCGCGCACCGGCCGGCCCAGCCGCTCGGCCCAGTGGTTGAGCATGCCTTCGGCCAGCACGCTGCGCGCCGAGTTGTGGGTGCACAAGATGAGCACGTGGATGGGGTTGTGTTTCATGGGCAAGGCTCACCCTGGCAGCAATGCGCCGTGAGGTATCCGAGCAGCGCGGTCATGTGATCGAGCTGCGGGCGGTAGATCAGGCTGCGCCCGCTGCGCTGGTGCGACACCAGCTCGGCGTGCATCAGCTCCTTGAGGTGGAACGACAGCGTCGACGCCGGCACGCCCAGCGTGGCCGACAAGGCCCCGGGCGTCAGCCCCAGCGGCGCGGCGCCCACCAGGGCACGAAACACCCGCAGCCGCATGGGCTGGGCCAATGCGGTCAGCGCGGTGACGGCGGTTTTTTCTTCCATCTTTCCATTTTCATGGAAACAAATGACGGGCTTGTGACCAGTCGTTCGGTGCTTGCAGGGTGTGGCTGCGGGGGTGGGGCTGGCGCGGGTGTTTGCGGGGTGTTTGCGCTCGATGCCGTCGTAGCGCCTTCTGTGAGGTTCGGTGACTTCTTCTGGGGGCACGGCTGGCAGCCAGCTGCCCGGGCATGTATAAACGCGTCTATACATTGGAGGAACCGCCATGACTGAAGCCACGCTCGACATCAAGCTCTGGGGCAACAGCCTGGGCGTTCGTTTGCCGGCGTCGGTGGCACGTGCGGCTCACCTGACGGTCGACCAGACGGTGCGCATCACGGTGGAAGAAGGCCGCGTCATCATCACGCCGCAGGGCGACAAGCCACCCTCGCTGGCCGACCGGCTGGCCTTGTTTGATCCGGCCGTGCACGGCGGCGAAGCAATGGCGGTGGCACCGCTGGGACGTGAAGCATGGTGAGCGGCGCGCCCGCCCGGCGTGCGAGCGCCAAGCCAGCCGCACCCCGACGATCAGCGCCCAAGTCCTGGGTGCCCGAACGGCAGGATGTGATCTGGATCGATTGCAATCCACAGGCAGGCGGCGAGATGCGCGACCTGCACCCGATGCTGGTGCTGTCGCCCGCCGCGTTCAATGCCCGCACCGGCCTGGTCATCGGCTTGCCCATGACCACCGCCGCCTACAACGCCAGCAACCCCTTCGCTTTGGCCGTCGGGCCGGCGGATGGGCGCAAAGCCGCCAAGACCAGCTACGTGCTGTGCCATCAGCCCAAGTCCTTCGACTGGCAAGCACGCGGTGCCAAGCCGCATCCCCAAGGCAGGCTGGCCGATGCCGCCTTTGCGCAGGCTTGCGCGGTGCTCAACCAGATCATCAACGTCGAGTAGCCGCGGGCGCCGACGACGGCCCCGCAAGATGGGCGAGCACCGCCGACATCGGCACAGGGGCGCGACAGGCTGGCGCCCGATTTCTGCGCATTTGGCAGCATGAGGGCGCCGGCCTGTCGTGCCACTGCGCTCGGTTACCGCGTGATGAGCCAGCAGCGTACCAACACCCCTGCGCGCCGAAGCCGCGACCCCGTCAGCGCCTTTGCTGCTGCCGGCTGCGCACCTGCGCCAGCGGGCGCTTGCCCTTGAGCTGGCGTTCGATGCCGTCGTTGAGCTGGCTGCGCAGTTCGATCACTTCTGCGAGGTGGCCGTAGGCGCCGGGGAATCGCAGGTCCAGCCACAGCCACAGCGTGCACGCGCGCAGGGCTTGTTCCATGCGGTCGAGGCGGCTGTGGCCGTCGACATCGCTCAGAAACCACGGCGTGCCGGCCTGGCCGGTGAGCGCGTGGCTGGCCGCCCAGCCCAGGAACGCCTGCACCTGGTTTTCGGTGCGGGTGTCCACCGGCGCTTGCGCGTAGGTGAAGCGCTCCTTGAGCGACAAGCCGGCGGCGCAGTTGTCGAGCTGCTCGGCCAGATCGAGCATCTGGTCGAGCTCGGCCACCGCGAAGTGCGCGTCGTCGAGCTTGAGCTGCTCCATGAACACGCCGAGCACCTCGCGCAGCTTGGTCTTGTGCAGCCGCGAGGCGATGGTGTCGACGTGCCAGCCGTTCGGCGCCACCGGCGCCTTGAAGTCGAGCGGGGCGCGCGGCGTGAGCGGCAGCAGTTCCTTGAGCGTGCGCGCGGCCGTGGGCTCGGCCTCCTTGAGCACGCCGACGAAGCCTTCTTCATGGATGCCGTAACGCCCGGCGCGCCCGGCGATCTGGTGCACCTCGGATTCCTGGAGCGTGCGGTCGCCCTGGCCGTCGAACTTGGTCATGGTGCTGAACAGCACGCGCTGGATCGGCAGGTTCAGGCCCATGCCGATGGCGTCGGTGGCCACCAGGATGTGCGATTCGCCGGTCGCGAAACGCTCGGCCTCGCGGCGGCGCACCTCAGGCGGCAGCGCGCCGTAGATCACCGACACCGGGTGGCCGCTGGCGGCGATCTGGTCGCGCAGCATGAGCACGTCGCGCCGGCTGAAGGCGACCACCGCATCGCCGAGCTTGAGCGCCGAGATCGGCACCGGCTGCGCGAGCAGTTCGACGTGCTGCTTGCGCTCGAAGTGGCGCACGGTGCAGCGCTCGCCGCACAGGCCGAGCAGGTTCTCGATCGCCGGCACGGCGTAGGCCGAGCAGATGATGATCACCTCGTTGGCCGGCACCGCCACGATGGCCTGGGTCCAGGCCCAGCCGCGCGAGCCGTCGAAGATCATCTGCGCTTCGTCGATCACGGCCACGTCGATGGGCTTGTTGGTGCCCACCATCTCGATGGTGCTCGACACCACGCGCGAGTCGACCGCGGGCACGTTTTCTTCACCGGTCAGCAAAGAGCACGGCACGCCGCGCCCGACCAGCCGGTCGCGCCCTTCGAGCGCGAGCAGCCGCAGCGGCGCGAGGTAGGCGCCGTCGTGGGCCTGCGCCAGCCGCTCGAAGGCGGCGTGCGTCTTGCCGCTGTTGGGCGGGCCCACATACAGCGTGACGCTGCGCTGCAGGCGACGCGCCTTGTCGAAGGTGTCGGGGTAGCCCTGAAAGGCCAGCTCGGTGTTCAGGCCCTCGATGGTGTCGAGCTCGGTGACGCGGTGCTCCCAGCGTTCCTGCGCGCGGGTGAGCGAGGCTTTCAGCTCGGGCAGCGCCTGCGGCGTGGCGCATTCGGACTGCAAGCGCGGCAGCAGCGACTCGAGGTGGCGCGGGTTGTGCACGCGACTGCGCTCGAGCATCAACTCGAGGTGTGCCACCAGTTCGGCGGCCTGCGGATAGGGCAGCGGCGTGCCCAGCGCGGCGCCCAGCGCGGCGACGTCACCGGTGCGGTAGAAGTCCCACACCGGCTGCGCGTCCACCGGCACATGGAACAGCACCGGCACGCGCCAGCCCGGCTCCGACAGCGTCAGGCCGTGGCTGATGAGGCGCGTCCACACACCGGCATGGCGCGACACGCCGTGCGCCTCGAGCGTGGCGTTGCGCTCGAGCATGAGCGCACGCACCGCGGGGCCGTCGCCCACCACGTCGATGTGCGCCAGCGCCACGTCGAACAGATCGGGGGAGATCCAGCGGCTCGGCCGCGCGCCCGACACCGCCTTTTGCAGCAGCACATAGCCCAGCCGGTCGAGGTGTTCCTCGAACCCGGTGCTGCGCTCGGCGATGAAGTCGCCCGGCTTGACCACCTGTGGCAGCCGGTACGCCGCCTGCCGAACCCGCTCGAACTGGGCCTTGCCGATGTGCGGCGGCAGCCGCTGCGCATGGCGCGGGTTGGGCAGGTTGATGCGTTGCGGGGCCGCTTCGGCGGGCGTGGTGGGCAACGGGGTCGCCACGGGCAAATCAGGAGATGAAGGCATCGAGGCGGGTCGGCAAAGGGAAACCGACTCTAACCGCGCGCCCGTGCACCACACAGGGCAAACCCGCCCCGTGCGGCGCGCGCCTGGCCGTGGACGCGCTCAGACCGTGCGCGGCTCGCTGGTCGGGTGCCCCGCGAAGTCGGTCCAGCGGCGCAGCTTGAAGTCGTAGAGCTTGCAGCGCCGGGCGGTGTCGACGTACCAGGCCCAGGAAAACGGCTGCACGACGATGCTGCCGGGCAGGCGTTCTTCGAGCAGCGCCTGCGCGGCCTTGAGCCGGTACAGAGGCACGCTCATGTCGACGTGGTGGGCGGTGTGAACCATGATGTGGTGCAAGGCCGCGCCCATGAACGAACGGAAGGTCAGGTGCACCGTGGTCGACACGAAGGGATGCGCGGCCGACCAGTCGGACTTGTCGTCGTACCAGGCGATGTCGGTGTGCGTGTGGTGCGCGTAGACGACGAAGCCGATCATGCCGTTCCAGAACACGAACGGCACCACGAAGCCCACCGTCAGCAGCCACCACACCGACTGACCGGTGGCCGCGGCCGCCGCGATCAACCCGCCGATCCACACGACGGCAGCCACACTCACCAGCGCGCAGTCCCACAGGAACACCGCACGCCGCGTGGGCATGGCGCGCCGATTCGGAAAGAACATGCGCGTCCACCAGACCTCGACCAGGTAATACAGCCACGGCGCCCAGCCGCTGCGGTAGATGCGCTCGAGCAGTTGGCGCCCGGCGGGCAGCGCCTGGTATTCCTCCAGCGACAGCGGCTCCCAGACGAAGTCGAAGCCCTTGAGGTTGGTGTAGCCGTGGTGGACCACGTTGTGCCCGATCTCCCATAGGCTGTAAGGCGTGAGCGACGGCAGGAAGACCAGCCGGCCCAGCCAGCGGTTCAGGCGGCGGTGCGGCGTGAAGCTCTGGTGGCACGCGTCGTGGCCCAGCACGAACAGGCGACCGATGACAAAGCCGCAGGCCATGGCGGCGAGCACCTGCACCAGCGGGTGGCTGGCCAGGATCGCGGTGGCCATGGTCAGCGCGTACAACGCGAGGTCGATCGCCGTGAGCCACAGCGCATACGGCGTGTTGCGCGTGGCGATGGGCACCAGCCAGGCGCGGATCAACTTGCGGTGGGGAAACGTCGGGGCGGCGGCGGCTGGCGCGGCGGCCAGCCCGATGCCCGGGGAAGTAAGCGTCATCATGGATGCGTTGACCGAAATCGGACAGCCTAGAGCCCTAGCCGCCCCCACGTGTTGATGCCGATCAAGTCAGGCGGCAGGGGGGCCTCCTCGCGCCGCGTCACTCGGCGCGCAGCGCCTGCTTGGCGCGCATCTTGGCGCTGATGTAGGCGCCATGGGGCACGTGGAGCAGGTCGCTGACGCGGCGCATGAGGTGGTTCTCGTGCGCGGTGAGCACGCCGTCGGCATAGGCCACGCGCCACAGGTGCTCGACCATGCGGATCTTGTCTTCCATGTCGAACGCCTCGTTGATCTTGGAGGTGAACTGGAAGAAGTCGCTCGACGCCAGCGACGTCTGGTGGGCCAGTTCGACCAGCCGCGCGGCCTCGTCGTCGGACAGCTTGAACTTGTCGCGCAGCGCCGACAGCACCTCGGCGCGCTCGGCCGGGTCGATCTCGACATCGGCACGCATCACTTCAACGAGCAGCACGGCGGTGGCCAGCTGCAGCGTGTGCTCCTCGGCGTGGCCGGGGCCGCCGGCGGCCGGGGCGAACACGCTGTCGAACAGGTCTTTGAGGGTTTGCAGCATCGGTTTCGGTATCGCTGTGGGTGGGACACGGATTCGGGAAGGGTCACGGCCAGACCGCACACCACGGGGTGTTCGGCGCGGGCTGCTTGTGCATAACGCGCGCTGACGCCCGTTCGACGACAAGGCCCCTCAACTCGGGTTGGATTGGGAAAAGACGGATGCCGAAAATCTGTCATTCGGGGTAAGGTGATGTCCAACCTCTTGCTGGCACAACCACCTCCCACGAGCGCGGCTGCGGCAATCGGCACACCCGACCCATCGTCCCGCCTCAGGAGGATTCCCGTGTCAGCAAAATGGATGACGGCCATGGCCGTCGCGTGCGCACTCGCCGTCACCGCCCACGCCAAGCCGCCGACCCAGTCGGCCGACGCGGCCCTCGCCGCCAAGATGGTGGGCACCTGGATCAACCCGCCCGACAGCGCCGACTACGAGGGCGTGCCGAGCCGGGAAATCTATTACGCCGACGGCACCTACCTGTACTACGAGTACGAAGACAAGGCCTGCCAGAAGCTGGTCAGTTCCACCGCCTCGCGCTGGTACGTCTCGGAGGGTGCGCTGTTCACCGACTTCCCTGAAGGCAACAGGCTGAAGGACCAGATCATCAGCATGCAAGGCAAGAAAGTGGTGTTGCGCTCGGCCGAGGACAACCTGACCTACCACCGCATCAAGTCGGCGGGCTGCCCCACCGACCTGCCGGCACCGACCGCCAGGCGCTGAGCACGACGGGCCAGGGGCCCGTCAGCTTTCGCACGACAGCGCACGCAGCGCCAGGCTGAACGCGCCTTCCTGCCGGTCGGCAATGATCACGCTCACATGGGTCGTGCGGAAGGCATCGAGCCCATCCATCCCGAGCACTTCCCGGCCCCGGAAGGTGGGCATCAAGTCAGACACCGGCAGGCGCACGTGCGTCCACTCACCGGCCGGCGCAGCGAAGCTCGCCTGGTAAGTCAGCCCATCGACGCTCCCGCCCTCGGCGTGCACACTGAGCTTGTAGCGTTTGCCGTCGCCGCGCACATGCAAGACGAAGCAGTCGGCGCCCAGCGGGCGCTCGGTCAATGCGCCGGAGCGTAGCGAGCAAAAGCCGCCGTTGTTCTCGAGCGAGAGCGTGCCCGCGAAAACAGCGAAGCCTTCGGGGTCATGCTCGACGCGACTGTTCGAGACACCGCCCATCACGACGTCATCGACGGTCGTCCATGCGCTCAGCGAGGCGGGCAGTTCAAAGTTGATCAGGACTTGGGTCATGGTGGGTTGGCGGTGTGGTGGGGCGGGGATGCCGGTTGCGGCACGCGGAGTCTGCCAGACAGCCAGGCGCCGGCGCCACTATTCCACCGTCACCGACTTCGCCAGATTGCGCGGCTTGTCGACATCGGTGCCGCGCGCGCAGGCGGTGTGGTACGCCAGCAGCTGCAGCGGCACCACGTGCAAGATGGGTGACAGCGCGCCGTAGTTCTCGGGCATGCGGATCACGTGCAGGCCCTCGCCCGATTCGATGCGGGTGTCGGCGTCGGCAAACACGAACAGCTCGCCGCCGCGGGCGCGCACCTCTTGCAGGTTGCTCTTGAGCTTTTCGAGCAGCGCGTCGTTGGGCGCCACGGTGACCACCGGCATCTCGGCGGTGACCAGCGCCAGCGGGCCGTGCTTGAGCTCGCCGGCCGGGTAGGCCTCGGCGTGGATGTAGCTGATTTCCTTGAGCTTGAGCGCGCCTTCGAGGGCGATCGGGTAGTGCGCGCCACGGCCCAGGAAGAGCGCGTTTTCCTTGCGCGCGAACACCTCGGCCCAGGCGATGACCTGCGGCTCGAGTGCCAGCACGCCTTGTACCGCCACCGGCAGGTGCCGCAGCGCGTGCAGGTGCTGCGCCTCGGCGTCGGCATTGAGCTGACCGCGTGATTTGGCCAGCGCCAGCGTCAGCAGGAACAAACCCACCAGCTGGGTGCTGAACGCCTTGGTCGAGGCCACGCCGATCTCGACGCCGGCGCGCGTGATGAACGCCAGCGCGCACTCGCGCACCATCGCGCTGGTGGCCACGTTGCACACGGTGAGCGTGTGCGCCATGCCTAAGCCGCGTGCGTGCTTGAGCGCGGCCAGCGTGTCGGCGGTTTCGCCGCTTTGGGTGATGGTGACGACCAGCGTGCGTGCGTGGGGCACGCTGTCGCGGTAGCGGTATTCGCTGGCCACTTCGACGGCGGTCGGGATCTTGGCGATGCTCTCGAGCCAGTACTTGGCCACCGAGCCCGCGTAGTAGCTGGTGCCGCAAGCCAGGATCAGCACCGAGTCGACCTGCTTGAAGACGTCGGCGGCCGCTGCGCCGAACAGCGCGGGCGAGATGGCGTCGACCGCATCGAGCGTGTCGGCGATGGCTCGGGGCTGCTCGAAGATCTCTTTTTGCATGTGGTGGCGGTACGGCCCCAACTCGGCCGCGCCGGTGTGCGCGTGCACGGTGCGCACCTCGCGCGCCACCGGCTCAAAGCCCTCGCCACGGCGCGCGCTGATGCGCATGCCGGTGAGCTGCAGGTCGACCACGTCGCCTTCTTCGAGGTAGACGATCTGGTCGGTCACGCCGGCCAGCGCCATCGCATCGCTGGCCAGGTAGTGGTCGCCGGCGCGCTCGCCGGTGCCGATGCCCAGGATCAGTGGCGAGCCCTCGCGCGCACCGATCACGCGGTGCGGCTCGTCACGGCAAAACACCGCGATCGCATAAGCGCCGCGCAATCGCGGCAGCGCACGCTGCACGGCGGCGAGCAGGTCGCCCTCGTACAGGCGGTCGATCAGGTGGGCGATGACCTCGGTGTCGGTCTGGCTGGCGAACACATAGCCCTGGGATTGCAGTTCGGCGCGCAGCTCGTCGTGGTTTTCGATGATGCCGTTGTGCACCAGCGCCACGCGGTCGCCCGAGAAGTGCGGATGCGCGTTGTGCACCGCCGGCACGCCGTGCGTGGCCCAGCGGGTGTGGGCGATGCCGGTGCCGCTGGCGATGCCGTCGGTGGCCACGTTGCGCTCGAGTTCGGCCACGCGCTCGGTGCTGCGCGCACGCAGCAAGCCGCCTTGCTGGTGCACGGCCACGCCGCACGAGTCATAGCCGCGGTACTCGAGCCGCTTCAAGCCTTCGATGAGCACCGGAACGATGTTGCGCTGGCTGACAGCGCCGACGATGCCGCACATGGAAGTCTCCTGAGGAAATCAATTCGAGGCGATGTTACGCAGGCCCCCGGGCGCGCAGGGCGACGCTCGTCAAGGCCGGGCGCTGAATCAGCGCTGCTTCACGATCACCAGGCCCTTGAGGTACTCGCCCTCGGGGAAGGTGATGGTCATCGGGTGGTCGGGCGCGGCGCCGGTGCGCGCATGGATCTGGCCGTCGATGCCGGCATCGAGCCCGGCGCCGGCGACGATCTTGTGGAACAGATCGGCGCTCACGCCGCCCGAGCACGAAAACGTGAACAGCAGGCCGCCCGGCTCGAGCAGCATGAAGGCGAGCCGGTTGATGTCCTTGTAGGCACGCGCGGCGCGCTCGGCCTGCGCGGCGGTCGAGGCGAACTTGGGCGGGTCGAGCACGATGGCGTCGAAGCGCCGGCCCTGCTCGACAAAGCCGCGCAGCGTGGCGTTCACGTCGGCATCGATCACGCTGTGGCGCTGCGCGTCGAAGCCGTTGAGCGCGACGTGGGCGAGCGCGCGCTCGAGCGCCGGGCCCGACGAATCGACACTGGTCACCTCGGCCGCGCCGCCGGCCAGCGCGGCCACGCTGAAGCCGCCGGTGTAGCTGTAGCAGTTGAGCACGCGCTGCGCGCCGAAGTGCCGCACGCTGTCGGCAAACAGCCGCCGGCTGTCGCGCTGGTCGAGGTAGTAGCCGGTCTTGTGGCCGCGCGCCACGTCCACCGTGAGCTTCCAGCCGTGCTCGTGGATGGTGACTTCGGTGTGCTCGGGAGCGCCGGTGGGCAGCCGCAGCCAGCCGGTCAGGGGAGCCAGGCCCTCGAATTCACGCACGCTGGCGTCGCTGCGCTCGTACAGGCGCTGCAAGCCGGTGACCTTGAGCAGCGCGTCGGCGATCACCGGCTTCCAGCGCTCGACGCCGGTGGCCGTGAATTGCGCGCTGAGGGTGTCGCCGTAGCGGTCGACCACCAGCCCGGGCAGGCCGTCGGCCTCGCCGTGGACCAGGCGCATGGCATCGCTGTCGATGGGCAAGCGCGCACGCACCGCCACGGCCCGCGCGATGCGCCGCTCGAAGAACGCGGCGTCGATGCGCTCGGTGGCGTCGAAGCTCCAGGCGCGCACGCGGATCGACGACGTCGGGCTGTACGCGCCCCAGGCGAGAAATTCGCCGGCGGCCGATTCGACGCGCACCGTCTCGCCCGGATCGGCGCGGCCGCTGGCGATGCTGCCCTCGAACACCCACGGGTGGCGCTTGTAGAGCGAGCGTTCCTTGCCGTCACGCAGTCGGATGGTTTTCATGGTGTTGCCCGGGCTAAGCCGGGCCCTGCTTCTTGGCTCGGGGATGTGCGGCGTCGTACACCTTGCTGAGGTGGCCGAAGTCGAGCTTGGTGTAGACCTGCGTGGCGCTGATGTTGGCGTGGCCGAGCAGCTCCTGCACGGCGCGCAAGTCGCCGCTGGACTGCAGCAAGTGGGTGGCAAACGAGTGGCGCAGCATGTGCGGGTGCACGTGGGTGGGCAGGCCGGCTTGCTGCGCGCGCTGCTTGAGGCTCAGGCGCGCCTGATTGGTGGTCAATCGCGCGCCGCGCTGGCCGACCAGCAATGCCGGCTCGTCGGCCGCAGCCAGTTGGTCGCGCAGCGCCAGCCACGCCTGCAGCGCTTGCAGCGCGGCCGCGCCCACCGGCACGCTGCGCCGCTTGCGGCCCTTGCCCAGCACATGCGCGGTGGCGTCGGCGATGTCGACCCAGCCCACGGCATGCGCTCCGGGTTGCGCATCGAGCGACACCAGCTCGGCCACCCGCAAGCCGCAGCCGTAGAGCAGCTCGGTGAGGCACTGGTCGCGCGCGGCGATGGCCGCACCGTGGGCTCGCGCGGGGGGCGGCGCCTCGAAAGCCGCCAGCGCCACCGCCTGATCAACCGACAACGCCTTGGGCAGCGGCTTGGCCGCCTTGGGCGCGCGCACGCCGGCCACCGGGTTTTGCAGCACGAAGCCGTCGCGCCCCAGCCAGCGGTAAAAGCCGCGCCACGCCGACAACTCGATGGCGATGCTGCCCGGCGCCAGCCCCTGCGCGTGCAGCTGGCCGGCCCAGCGGCGCACGTGGTGCGGCTGCACCTCGCGCAGCGCCACAGCCGCCACGCCGGCAAAGTGCTGCAGCCGGTGAAAGGCCTGCGTGTACATCGTCAGCGTGCGCGCGGCCAGCCGCCGCTCGACTTGCAGGTGCTGCAGGTGACGCACGAGGTCGTCGTGTAACCCCGGGACCGGGGACTCGGCGGTGCTGGCGGCGGATGAATCGTTCACGCGCGCACGCCGCCCGGGGTCAAGCCGAGCGGATCAGCCGCGACAGGCCGGCGCTGGAGATCTCGCCGATGCGCATCAGGAAATCGGTGCCCATGTCGGCGGCAAAGCGCGTCGGATCGGGTGAGCCCAGCACCAGCAGGCCGAAGGCGTCGGTGCTGCTGCCGTGACGCAGCGGAATCAGCGCCAGCGAGGCGATGGTCGACGGGTCTTCCAGCCAGGTCGCGGCCTCGAAGCCGGCGTTGGCGCCGCAGTACGGCAGCGACAGGCTCGACGCGAAGCTGCGCGCGTCGGCGCTGACTTCGCGGGCAAACGGCAGCGCCGCGTGCTCGGCCGCCGCACCCCACACACGGATGCCCGCTTGCGGAATCAGGAACTGGTGCATCAGCTCGCGCACCAGCACGTCGGGCAGCGCGGTGGCATCGGTGGTGATCAGCAGCGAGCGCGTGTAGCGGTGCAGCCGGTCGGCGATGGCGGCGTTTTCCTGGCCGTGGCGGATCATTTCCATGATCTTGTGCTCGAAGCCCTTGAGCCGATCGCGCAGCAGATCCATCTGCCGCTCCTGCAGCGACACCGCGCGCGGGCCGTGCGGGCTGGTCAGCTGGATCGAGCTGAGCAGCTCGGCGTGCCGCTCGAAAAACCCCGGCGTGTTCGCCAGGTAGTTGGCGATGTCGGTTTCGGTGATGCCCTGGACTCCGGTGGCGTTGCTCACGGTGTGGTGCTCATGGTTCGTTGATGAAGATGCGCGGCGCAAGGGCCGCAGCTCACAGGTCGATCTCGCCTTCGAAAACCGTT
>CANFXR010000012.1 GCA_947451035.1 Burkholderiales bacterium | reverse complement strand
TGCTCGGTGCAGCGCTTGATCAACGCCAGCAACTGCAGCTCGTTGCCCGAGATCGCCTCGATGGCCGCCGCGTCACGCCCGAGCAATTCGGTGGCCAGCGCCGCGCGCAGCAGCCGCTCGCGGGTGGGCTCGAGGATGGCGGCCAGCACACGAGCGATCTCTTCGGCGTCGGTGCTGGCAAACACGCTGGCTTGCGACAGCTCCACGCTGCCCACGCCCAGCGCAGCCAGCGCGCGGCGCATCTCGCTGCCGTGGGCGTGGCTGCGCACCAGCACCGCGATGTTGCCGGCCACGAGTTCGCGGCCAGCCAGCGTGATGCGCCCTTGCTGCGCCGCGCCGATCAGCCGGGCGATCTCGCCGGCGCAAGCCTCCATCGCGGCGCATCGGGCTTGCGGCTTCGCACACGGATCGCCGGCCGCGTCTTGTGGCAGCGACCACAGCTGCAGCGGCGCGCGCGGCTCGGTGGCATCGATCAGCGCCTGGCGCGGTTTGGCACCGCAAGCCACCGGCTGGTAGGCCAGGCCCGCGCGCATGAAGGCGCGGTCGTTGCGCTCGAACAGCGCGTTCAGGCCGCGCAGCAGCGGCGCGGTCGAGCGCTGGTTCTCGCTCAGCGTGTAGACCTGCGCAGCCCCCGCGCGCGCTTGCAGGTAGGTCGGCAGGTCGGCGTTGCGAAAGCTGTAGATCGCCTGCTTGGGGTCGCCCACCAGAAACAGCGGCGAGCTGCCGTCGCCGTAGAGCGTTTCGAACACCGCGAACTGCAGCGGATCGGTGTCTTGAAACTCGTCGATGAGTGCGGCCGGGAAACGCGCTTTCAGCGTCGCGGCCAGGTCTGGGCTGTCGCTCGACGTCAGCCGCTCGTGCAGGTTGTAGAGCATGTCGTCGAAGGCGACCACGCGCCGCTCGCGCTTGAGCTGGCGCAGCGCGGCGGGGCCGTCGGTGAGCAGCGCGCGCAGCAGGCGCAGGCGGTCGAGATCGAGTGCGGCGTCGGCGGCTTCGCGCAGGGCGAGCACCTGCTCGGCGAGTGCGAAGAACGGGTGGTGCGCGGCGAGCACATGCTTGCCCGTGGGCTTCAACCGGCGCTGGGCGAACAGGTCGAGCTTGTCGAGCGTGGGTGGTGCGGCGAGCGGGTCGGCGCTGGCCAGCGCTTGGTCCCAGCTGGCCGCCGCCGTCGCGACGGCCGTGGGCGTGAAGTAACTCTTGTGCATGGACGCGCGCGCCGTATCGATCCAGTCCAGGATCGCCTCACGCTCCTGCTGCCACCACGCCCGCGCCTGCGTGTGCGCCGCACTCAACGCCGCGATGTCGACCGCTGCGACCGTGTCGAGACCGGCGGGCCAGATCGCTTTGGACAGCGGCTTGGCCAGTTGCCGCTTGAGCAGCTTGGCGAGCTTGTCCGGCGTGTCCTTGCGGCTGAGCAGGTGCGCGACCAGCCCGCTTGAGGTCGCATCGCCAGCCACATGGCGGCGCCAGAAGTCGTGCACCACTTCCATGACCAGCTCGCTGTCGTCTTGCATCGCCTCGAGCTTCATGGGCACGCCGGCGGTGAAGGGCGCATCGCCGAGCGCGCGCTGGCAAAAGCTGTGGATGGTGAAGATCGATGCCTCATCGAAGGCCTGCAGCGCGGCGTCGAGCCGCAGCCGCATCGCCTCGTCGTCGAGCGCATGAACGCTGCGCAAGCTGGCGAGCAGATCGCCCACGAATGGATCGCCCGACGCGGCCGCGGTGCCCGGTGCGCGCAGCTCGCCCAGCGTTTGCACGATGCGGCTGCGGATGCGCTCGCGCAGCTCGGCCGTGGCCGCCTTGGTGAAGGTGACCACCAGGATCTGCTGCACGTCGAGCTGCCGCTCGAGCAGCAGCCGCAGGTACAGCGCGCAGATGTTCCAGGTCTTGCCGGTACCGGCTGAGGCCTCGATCAGGCGGATGCCGCCGAGCGGGCAGGTGAAGACGTCCAGCGGTGTGGCGGTCATGGCGCGCCGCCCTCGGGATCGAGGTGCGCCAGCGCGGGGCCGAACACCGTATCGGCCAGTGCCATGAATTTGCCGTCGAGCGGATCACCGAGCCCGCGCAGCGCCAGCCGATAGGCCGCATCGGTCTCTTCGCCATGGCCGCTGTGGTGCGAGGGCTTCCATTTGCTGCGGGCCTTGGGCAAGCTGTCCTTGTTGTCCTTGTAAGCCCACGCCGATTTGGGAAAGAAGTGCACCGGCCCGCTCAGGCCGTCGCGGTAGATCTCGAGCAGTGATCTCAACAGGCCCCGTGGATCGGCCGGTGCGACGAAGCGCAGCTCGTCGAACGTGGCCAGCCAACGCGTGCACGGCTGCACGCCGGCGGGCGGATCGGCGCACAGCGCCAGGTGGTGCAGCCAGGCTTCGAGCACGTCGGCGGCGCGCCGCTCGTCGCAGCGCCAGCGCACCAGACCCGAGGGCCGCAGATCGGCAAAGCCGGCGCTCAAGCGCCAGGCCTCGCCGCCCAGGTCGATATCGATCACCGCGTGATGCGCCGGCACGCAGGGCTCGGCAGTGGCCTCGACCACACGCGCCGCAAACGAGGTCATCGATTCAAGCGTGCGGTCCAGCATCTGCGCGCCCAGCGCACCGCCGGGCAGCTCGGTGCCTGCTGCGGCCAGCTCGCGCAGTTCGGCCGCGCCGGTGCCTTGCAGCACGCGCGGCAGCAGCCGCTGGGCCAGTGCGGTGCTGGCCGACCACTCGGGCACGAAAGGCTCGTCGTCTTGCAACTCGTCTTCGTCGCGCTGCAGCGCGATGCCCAGGCGGTGCTTGAGCAGGTAGCGGCACGGGTTGCGGAAGAACTCGACCAGCTGCGCGATCGACACCTCGCGCCACTCGGGGCCGGGCGCGGCCAAGGGGGCATCGAAGAACGGGCGCTGCGGGTCGGGCGAGGCGTCGTCGTCACTGTCGGTGCCGCCATCGCCTTCATCGTCTTCGCTCCCGAAGCCGTCTTCGTCAGCGGTCGGTGCCACCACGCTTTGCGGCCATTCCAGCGGCGCTTGCGCGGCCTGACGCAGCGCGTCGGCGAGCTCGCGGTTGTGGCTGCGCAGCCGCACGTCAGCACCGTCGGTGAAGGCTTCGATGGAAAACGGCTGCAGCGGGTGCTCGACCACCAGCCGGCGCCGCGCCTCGGCCAGCGAGTCGGGCGAGCTGGGGTCGTCGGCGATCGCGGGCACGGCGACTTCGAGCAGCTCGGACACCAGCACCGACGGCGGCAGCGCCGAGTTGTCGCGCACGCTGCGCCCGGTGTGGCTGAGGTACACGCTGTGGCGCGCCGACAGCAGCAAGTCGAGGAACAGGTTGCGCTCGTCTTCGCGGCGCTGGCGGTCGCCACGGCGCGGATCGATGGCCATCAGGTCGAATTCGCTGGCGCGGCTGGTGGTGGGAAAGGCGCCGTCGTTCAGGCCGATGGCGCACACCACATCGAACGGCAGCGTGTGCAAGCTGGTCATCGACGAGAACGTGATGCCGCCGCTGGGCACGCCGCCGCGCGCCGGGTCGTCGAGCAGTTGCTCGAGCGCCGCGCGCACCACGGCCAGTGGCACGGGCTGGACGATGCCACCGCGCCGCATGCTGTCGGCCAGTTCGCGCACCGCGTCTTGCAGCTCACGCTGGTCGTCGAGCTCGTCGTCCTTCGCCTTCATGAACGTGCTGATGGCTTCGAGCAGCAGCGCCGACCAGGCGTCGGGTGTTTGCGCCATGGCCGCCGAGCGGTGCAGGTGCTGCAGCGCATCGGTGTAGCGCCAGAAGGCGCCCAGCGCGACGGCGCCCGAGCCCTCGGCGTCGCCGCACGGCAGCCAGCCATCGAACGGCTCGGCCACATCAGTGGGCAGCGCGTAGCCCAGAAACAGCCGGTCCATGCCATCGGCCAGCGTGTGGCGCGCATCGGCCGGCACATCAAAGCTCGCGCGGTGGTCGGCGTCGATCGCCCAGCGCATGCCCGAGGCCAGCATCCAGTCGTGCACCTGCTGCAGCGCGGTGTCGTCCAGGCCGAAGCGCCGCGCCACGATGTCTTGCTGCAGCACGCCGAAAACGGCGCTGGCGGCGAAGCGCGAGCCGGCCAGCGACAGCAGCGCGAGCAGCGCACGCGCCGGTGCATTGACGCTGCTGCGCGCACGCCCGGTGATGGTGTGCGGCAGGACGCGGCCCTTGGGCGCGGTGCCGAACACCGCGTCGATCAAGGGCGCGGCGGCCTCGAGATCGGGCGTGACCACCAGGATGCTTGAAGGCTTCAGCACCAACCCTTGCTCGGCCGCCCGTGCAAACAGCCCCAGCAGGTGGTCTTGCAGCACCTCGAGCTCGCGCGTCAGCGAGTGGCACACATGCACTTCGAGGCTGCGGTCGTCGTCGGCAAAGGGCACCGAGCCGGGCTCGAGCGGCTCCAGCGCGAGGATGGTGTTTTGAATTTGCGCGAGCAGTGTCTCGCTGGTGTTGGGCACGAATTCGGCGTCGTCGGTGGTGCCGCTGCCCATGGCCTCGACCAGCCCATCGATGTGCGACTGTGTCTTGCGGCCCCAGGCGGCGAGCAGGCGGTTGCCTTCTTCGTGGCCGTCGGCCAGCCCCCGCGCGGCCAGGTGGGTCAGGCGGCGCCGGTCGATCACCTCGAACCAGTGCGCCTCGCAGGGGTTGAGCACGTAGACGTGCACCTCGCTCACGCTGGCGATCGCCTTGAGCAGCTCGATGTGCTGCGGCGGCATGGTCGGCAGCGCAAACACATGCGCGCACGCCGGCAGGCCGGCTCGCGCCGCCGCGTCCCGGCCCTCACGCTGGAGCGCGTCGATGAACAGCGTGGCCGGGTGTTGCCCGCTCACGCCCAGCTCGGCGCTCAGGCGCCGCCACAGCGCGGCCTGCCAGCGCTCGTCGGCGAGGGCGGTTGCATCGGTCGCGGCGGGGAGGGCGCTGCGGCTGTTCAGCCAGGCGTCGAGCCAGTCGGGCCGGTAGGTGATGTACTGATCGAACAGCCCGGCCAGCCGCTGTGCGAGCTCGAAGCGCATGACGTCATCGGCGCGGTTCAGGTAGCCGGCGAGGCGCGGGTGGGCGTCGACCAGGGTGGCATCACCCAGAGCGCTGTACAGGCGCCACACCAGCACGGCCGGCATGAACGGAGACTCTGCCGCCACGTCGGACAACACGCGGCCGACCTGCTGCCACAGCCAGCGCGCCAGAAAGTCGAACTGCACGTTGGCGCAGATGCCACCGTGGTCGGCGATGGCCAGCGTGAGCTTGCGACGCACCGCCGCGCTGGGCACGATCAGCTGATCGGCCGCAAACACATCGCCACGCGCGCCGCCCAGCTGGCCCAGCAGCGCTTGCGTGAGGGTGTCGAAGCGGTTGCTGAAGTGCAGGTGGAGCATCGGGGTGGTCAGCGCCGGGGTTGTGCCCGGCTTTGAGCAGAACGGGCCGCAAGGCGCGCTGCACGCGCTTCACGGGAATCCGGTCAGTATCCCCGAGCGCTGGCTCGTGGGGTGAGCCTGTCGCGGCTCAATCGAGCTTCATGTCGGGGCGCTCGCGCGGCGGCCACGCGTAGCTGAAGTCCTCGGTCCTCAAGGTGAGATTGGGGTTGTAGGCCGGGTCGAACGGCAGTGACTTGCCCCAGCGCCGGATCAGGTAGCCGACCTCTGCGATGTGGCGCTTGCGCTTGTCTGGCGTGTTATCCGAGCCACGCGTGCCCGACTCGTGGTGAAGCAGTTCGGCGTAGGGCGTCCAGACATTGCGCAAGCCGGCCTCTTGAAGCCGCAGGCAGAAGTCGACATCGTTGAACTCCACCTTAAGATCGGTCTCGTTGAGGCCTTGTACGGCCTCGTATCGATCCTTTCGGATGATCAGGCACGCGCCCGTCACCGCTGAAAAAGACTGGACCAGAGCCGCGCGACCGCAATACCCGAACTTTCCCTCAGGGAGGTTCTTGTGTGCATGGCCCGCCACGCCGCCGAAGCCGAGAACGACGCCGCCGTGCTGCAGCGTGCGGTTCGCGTACCAGAGTCTCGCACCCACAGCGCCAACGCCGGGCTGCAACGCAATCGACACCATCTCCGACAACCAGTCGGGCGAAATCACCTCGATGTCGTTGTTGACCAGACCGATCACTGCGCCGCGGGCTGCCGCCACGGCACGGTTGTTCAGCGCCGAGTAGTTGAATTCGCCGTCGTCGCGGAGGATGCGCAGCACGCCTGCGGATTGCATCGCCGCAAAGTAAGCCAGTGCCTCGGGCTCGTCCGAGCCGTTATCGACGAGGATGATTTCGTAGTGGCGGTAGGTCGTGCGCTCGACAATGCTTTCGACACACTGCCGAATCAGCTTCAACGCGTTGCGCGTGGGTATGACGAGCGAGACCAGCGGCAGCTCGGGGGGCAATTCGTAGCGCACCCGGTAGCCGGGACCCACGTACCCGGCTCGGCCCCGGATGCCCACGCGCAGAAAATGCTCGTTCAGCGCCGTCTCGCCAGCGACCACGGCATAGGGTTTCGCGTCGTTTGAATGGGCCGTGCTGTGAGCATGCACACGCCAGTGATAAAGCACCTTGGGCACGTGATGGATCTCGGCGGTGCTCACGTGCTCGAGGCAACGCAGAACGAGGTCGTAATCCTGTGAGCCCTCCAGCCCCAACCGGAAGCCGCCCACCTTGCGCACGAGTTCGGCCTTGTAGGCGCCGAGGTGCGAGAACAGGTTGTGCGAGTAGAAGAGGTCGATGTTCCAGTCCGGCTTGAAATACGGGTCTGAACGAACACCGGCTTCGCTGACCTTGTCCTCGTCCGAATAGATCAGCGCTACGTCGGGGCGCTTCGCGATCGCGTCAGCGATCCAGAACAGCGCGTGCTCCGACAGCAGATCGTCATGGTCCATCAAGACGATCCATTCGCCGGTGGCCAGCCCCAGCGCCGTGTTCGACGCCGCCGAGATGTGCCCGTTTTCCTCGCGAAAGGCTGTCTTGATGCGCGGGTCTCCCGCAGCGCACGAGCGCAGCGCGGCGAGCGACTCGGGCGAGGTCGACGCATCGTCCGCAATGCAAAGTTCCCAGTGTGGATAGATCTGGTTTCGAACCGAATCGATCGCGGCGCGCAACCAGGTCGGGTTCGCGTTGTAGGTCGGCATCACGATCGAGATCAGCGGGACGCGCGGGAGCCTCGCGATGTGCCGGCGCATGCGCGCCCTTGAGTCGTCGTTGACGACGTCGTAGAGACTGATCCAGGAGGCATAGTGGGATGTGCGCGCCGCCGCGAGCGGACGCGTTGCCACATCTCGTCCCATGCGCTGACGACGTTCAGCCAGCCTCGCGCGATTCCAGTCCTGTAGCCAGCGAACCGGTTGGGTCAGGCGCCAGCTCTTTGATGCCAGCGTCTGCTCCAGGCGTGCCTGTGCGCTTTCGAGCGATGCTGTCAGAGACACGATCCTCGCATCCAGCGACATCAGCTCGGCTTGGGTTTTTGCCTGCAGTTCCTCAATGGATTGGGGTGGCGTCGACCACGGGTTGCTGCGCTCATCGACCGGGCCCGGAAATGAACCATTCAAACCGGCCGGCTGCTCGACGACCGAACTGCTGCTTCCCGCGAGGATCCGTTTGCCGAGCACGTTGGCCGAAGGCACGTTCTTGCGGATCACGCACATGGAATTGACGAACTCGACCGAGTGAACGTGGCTGAGCAGCTCCTCGCTGATGTCGATGCCGTATTCGCTGGCGAAGATGTCGAGAACGCTGCTGCGCGATGCCGCCAGGCCCCAGTGCTGGTGGTTGATCACGTCGGTCAGACGCCTGAAAAAAGCCATCGACGATGTGGGGTCGAACAGGCCGCCCTTGAAGGCTGCCCAGTAGCTGCAGTGGAGGTCCTCCGCGATGAAGATGCCGCCGTCGGCCAGGCGTGGGAAATACCTGGCAAACGAGCGGGCGATGTCGTCGGAACGATGCGATCCGTCGTCGATCACGAGATCGAAGTTGGGGCAGATCGCCGCAATGCGGGCTTCGGCCTCGTCCGTGTTGGCGTCACCCACCACGACCGAGACACGCGCATCGTCGTAGCGCAGTTGGGCGCATTCGGGGTTGATGTCGCATCCGACGATCTGCTGCGCGGCTGGAAAATACGAACTCCAGATTTCGAGCGATCCGCCGTTTTGCACACCGATCTCGAGCAGTCGAACCGGCTGCTGGCGGTGATCAGTCAGGATCCGGTCGTATTCGCTCAGATAAAGCGACCACCTGTCCGATTGCTTGCCCTGGTGCTGGCTGTAGAGGGTTTGCAGCGATGGGCTGCCGTCGCGGGCGTTCATCGGCGAGTGCCCGGTGGCATCGCCGTGCTGGTGATCGCTCGCTGTGTGTCTTCGGCTGGACGTCGGGTCGTGCTCATGGGTACTTCATCTTTGGCCGTCAATGAACGGTAGCGAGATGCCCACCGAACACGACGAGCTCTGATCTCATGATCGCCTCGATCCGGCGACGATGGTTCCATTTGAGGGGTCAGAAATATCTGATTTCTCTTGGCCGCCATCCAGTGTGATTCGAGCGGGGGCAGACCTAGTGACGAGACCGGGTCATGCCACCAACCCCGAGGTCGGGTTCTCGGGCAGCGCTTGCGCGCAGACCATGCCGGCGTACAGGCCGTTGTGCTCCATGAGCTCGGCGTGGTTGCCGCTCTCGACCACGCGCCCGTCGGCCAGCACGTAGATGCGGTCGGCGTTGCGGATCGTGCTCAGGCGGTGGGCAATCAGGATCAGCGTCTTCTGGCCGTGCCACTGGTCGATCGACTGTTGCACGATGCGCTCGGACTCGGTGTCCAGCGCCGAGGTGGCTTCGTCGAACACCCAGATCGGCGAATCCTTGTAAAGCGCCCGCGCGATCGCCAGCCGCTGCCGCTGGCCGCCGGACAGGCGGCTGCCGTTGGTGCCGATGGTGGTTTTCATGCCTTCGGGCAGCGTCTGCACGAAATCCCAGAGGTTCGCGGCGCGCAGCGCAGCCTCGACGCGCTCCAGGTCCAGCGGTTGTGCATAGACCACGTTCGCGGCTATCGTCTCGTCAAACAGCACGATGTCTTGCGAGACCACCGCGAACTGCTTGCGCAGCGAGGCCTTGCGCAAGGTCTGGATGTCGATGCCATCCAGCGTGATCAGCCCCGCCACCGGCGCGACGAAGCCGAGCAGCGAACTGACCGCGGTGGTCTTGCCCGCGCCCGACGGTCCGACCAGTGCAATGGTCTTGCCGGCCGGGATCTCGACGCTCAGACCGGCCAGCGCAGCGTGCTCGCTGCCGGGATATTGAATGCGCACATTGTCGAAACGGATGTCGCCATGGCAGTGGGCGATCTCGCCAGTGCCGGAGTCCGGTTCCTGCGGCGTGTCGATCAGCGCGAAGCAGGCGTTCGCGCCAATCAGGCCACCGACCACCGGCTGCGTGATGTCGGCCAGGTGGCGCATCGGCCCGATCGTCATCAGGAGCGCGGTGATGAACGCCACGAACTCGCCGACCGACGCCGTTCCCGCACGGGCCTGGGCCAGACCGAGCGTGAGGATCAAGGCCACGCCGGTGCTCGCTGCGATCTGCGTGAGCGGCGTCATCATGGCGCCGGCGGCCAGTGTCTTCATCTGGGCACGGCGCAGTCGGCTCGCCTCGGCATCGAAGCGCTTGCGCTCGAAGTCCCCGGCATCGAAGGTGCGCACCACGCGCCAGGCACGGGTGAAGTCATCGACGATGCCGACCAACCGGTTTTGCGACTCGTAAGACAGTGAGCCGACCCGCACCGTGCGCGCATGCACCTTGCGCACCACCAACGCGAGCAGCGGCAGGGTGACGAACGACAGCAGCGACAACTTCCAGTTCAGGTAGAAGATGTAGCCGAGCAGGGCGATCAGCGTGGTGCCGTCGCGCAGCAGGGTGGTGATCGCGCCGGACAGCGAGCCCGCCGTCGACTGCGGATCGTTGATCACGCGACTGGCTGCCACGCCGGGGCTGAGCGTCGAGTACAGGCTGGCATCAGCACGCAGGATCGCGCCCACGAGGTCGGAGCGCAGGGCCAGCACGATGCGCGAGCTGGCCCAGCCCAGCAGGTAGTTGCCGGCAAAAGCCAGCGTGCCGCGCGCGGCAAACAGGCCAACGATCACCACCGGCACCAGCCAAAGCGGGTAGCCCAGATCGCCCGTGAAACCGTTGTCGAGCATCTTGTGGAGCAGCGCCGGAAGGACAGGCTCCATCGCCGCCGACAGGAAAAAGGCCAGGATGCCCAGCAGGCCTCCCCACTTGTGCGGTCGGGCGTAAGTCAAGAGCCGCTTGGCGGCAGGTTTCAGGTTCATGGCAGCGGCGCGGAGCACATGTTCATCGCGCAGACAGGCGAATGAGTTTCATTATGGGTCGCCTTGCTGCGAGGCGACGGATATCCCCAGCCCCGCGAAGGGTCAGGTCCGGGACCCGCCTGAGGCGAGGCTTGGGCGGGGGGCGCCTTACCCCTTCACGGCTTGACGGCGGGCTCGACGCCTCCAACCTGGCCTGGATCCCCAAAAGGCAGCAAGGCCTTGGCGGCTTCGATGCGCAGCGCCATCGGTGCCGCCTCATCGTTCATGACCGACAGCAAGAAGCGCTGTGCCTCGGGATGGCCTGCGGCAGGCGCACCGCGGTCGCGTGCCATCGCGCCTGGCGCTGTGGGCCCCATAGCCGGCTCGGCGGCCCAGGCTTGCAGTTGCGCCAGCGCGGCATCGAACAGCGCCGGTTTGATGCTGTGCAGACCGGAGAGCACGCGCGATTGACCCTCGTCGCCGGGCGGCAAGTCCAGCCACGGCGTTTCGGCAAAGATGGGTGCCAGATCCGGCGCGACGAAGGCCGGCCAGCAGCCGCTGGCCTCTAGCGGCGCGCCCGGCGAGCCGCTCAGAGCCATCACGCACGCTGCCAAGGCGGAATCAGCGCCTGTCATCAGCCCGAGGCGATCCGGTTTGACCGCCGGCAGGTAACGCAGCCGCAAGCCGTTGAGGAAGGCGCGCGCCTGCGCGGTGTCCAGCGCAACTGCCACCGAAAACCACAGCTGCATGCCGTCCGCCCCGTTCACCGCAATGGCGGGTGCCGGCAGACCCAGTTCGGTTTGCACGCCCATCCACACATCGGCCAGCGGCTGCCAGTCGGCCGGCCGGGTCAGCTCGATCACCAGAGCGCGCACGCGGCCTTGGGCATCGCCCCTGTCTGACGCCTCGATGGCCTCGCCAGTGCCCGACTGATCGGTGGCGAGAAAGAGGCGACGGAACTCGGTTTGCAGTCGACTCATGGAGGCATTCAGGGGCAGCGGGCTGCTGTACTCGGGACCACGGCCGCACAGGGGCGGATGAGAAAAGCCTCAGAACCATGGAGTCTTTACTTCGACTCATGAATCTGAGGCTTCTATCGGTGGTGGAGAGGATGAGGATCGAACTCACGACCTCCGCATTGCGAACGCGGCGCTCTCCCAACTGAGCTACCCCCCCACACGCGGCTTCAGTTTATCGGACGCGGCCTCGAAAGTGTTCAGGGATTTGCCGCTGTGTCGCGGCCCGACGGGCGGCATGGACATTGCGTCTGCTTGCGCGCGGATCGCGGCGCGTTGCACGTCACGGGGCTTACCCGAGGCAGGCCGCTGCTGGCGTGGTGGACACTCCACCCCGCCAGACCCTGCATTGAGGCAAAAACGCGATGACTGACCACCCCATTTCCGACCGGCGGCACGCCCAAGAGGACCCGGCCCACGCCGTGCCGCAACCCCACCCGCGCACCCTGGGCTGGTTCGGCACCACGGCGCTGGCCATGGGCGGCAGCAACCAGAGCCTGTTCCTGATCGCGGCGCTGTTTGCCGGTCAGGGCGACATCCCGGGGCAGGGCAGTGCGGCGGTGCCGTTGCTGGTGCTGGGCCTGTTGCTGAGCTGGGCGGCCGCACCGGGCTGGACCGAGCTGATCCTGATGTGGCCCAACCGCGTGGGCGGCATCGCAGCCACTTGCGGGGAAGCCTTCCGGCCCTATGCGCCGGTGCTGGCCAACCTGGCGGGCACTTGCTACTGGTGGGGTTGGGTGCCCACCTGCGGGCTGACGGCGCTGCTGTCGGCGTCGGCCATCCACACCTGGTATTTGCCGGACGTGTCCATCGACGCGCTGGCCGTGGGGCTGGTGCTGTTTTTCATGGCGGTCAATCTGGCCGGCGTGCAGTGGGTGTCGCGGTTGATCAAACCCGTGGCGGCGGTGTCGGCCACCTTGGCGCTGCTGTCCGGGTTGTTGCCGGTCTATTCAGGGTCGGTCGACTGGCACCAGTCGTTCGACTTTCACCTGACCACGCCGTTCCCAGGCTGGTTTGGTGAACTCACCAGCCTGATGGCGGGTCTGTATCTGGTGGGCTTTGCAGCGCCCGCCTTCGAGGCGGCCGCCTGCCATGTGGGCGAGACCAAGGACCCGTTTCGCAACGTGCCGCGCGCCATGCTGGCCGCCGCGCTGATGGCGTCGATCTACTTCATCTTGCTGCCCGTGGTGTGGATGGGTGCGCTCGGGGCCGAGCCGCTGGGCAAGGACCTGGCGCTGGTGCTGGGCCCGACCTTCGCGCCGCTGTTCGGCGCAGGCGCCAAGGCGGCGGCCATCTGGTTCATGATGCTCAACATGTTTCACGGCACCGTGCAGCCGCTGGCCGGTGCCTCGCGCACGCTGTCGCAGCTGGCCGAAGACGGGTTGCTGCCGGCCGTGCTTGCGCGTCGCTCGCGCACCGATGCGCCGTGGGTGGCGACGATCCTCACCGCCTCGATGTCGATCTTCTTCCTGCTGATCGGCGACCCGATCTGGCTGATCGCCGCGGCCAACTTCACCTACCTGATCGGCATCACGCTGCCCAGCGTGGCGGTGTGGTTGCTGCGCCGCGACGCGCCCGAGATGGCGCGCCCCTACCGCGCCCCGCGCGGCACCATCATGCTGGGGCTGGGCGCCGCGGTGGTGTGGGGGGTCTCGGCCGTGCTCGGCTTTCAGCAGTTCGGCTTGCCGACCGTGCTGTTCGGCATCGCGTTCGCCTATTCGGGGGCGATCCTGTATGCGGTGCGCAAGTACTCCGACCGACGCAAGCTCGGACTGCCCGGGGTGGCGCGCTCGCTGCACATCAAGCTGACGGGGGCGATGCTGCTGGTGCTGGTGCTCGACGGCGCCGGCTACCTGCTGGCGGTGGGCAATGTGCCGGCCGGCAACACCGCGCTGGTGAGCATCCTTGAAGACGTGTTCGTGGCGGTGGCCATGCTGACCATCAGCGTGGGGCTGATCCTGCCGGGGATGATTGCCCACTCGGCCGTCACGGTGGCCGCTGCTGCTCAGGGCCTGGCGCTGGGCACGGTGGCCGATTTCGTGCGAGCCATGCGCGCGCTGGGTGCGGGGCGCATCGCCGAAGCCCATGCGCGCGTGGACCGCACGCTGGTGAGCGTGAACAGCCGCGATGAACTCGGAGCGATGGCCGACAGCTTCAACACGCTGAAGATGGGCATTGCCGATGCCGCGAGCAGCATCGACGATGCGCGCGAGGGGCTGATCAGCGCGCGTGACGAGGTCGAGCAAAGCCACCGCGATCTTGAGCAGCGGGTCGATGAACTGCACATCGCGCTCGAGCAGCGCAAGCTGGCCGAGCAGCGGGCCGAAAACGCGAGCATGGCCAAGTCGCAGTTCCTGGCCAACATGTCGCACGAGCTGCGCACCCCGATGAACGCCATCCTGGGCATGCACAAACTGCTGGCCGCAACCAGGCTTGACGGCACCCAGCTGGACTACGCGCAAAAAGCCGAAGGTGCGGCCCGCTCGCTGCTGGAGATCCTCAACGACATCCTGGATTTTTCCAAGATCGATGCGGGCAAGATGAACCTTGAGCTGCGGGCCTTTCGCCTGGATCGCCTGATGCGCGATCTGGCGGTCGTGCTGAGCGCCAACGCGGATCGCAAGACCATCGACGTGCTGTACGACATCGACCCGGCGATCCCCTCATCGCTCATCGGCGACGCGACCCGGCTGCGCCAGGTGCTGCTCAATCTGGCGGGCAACGCCATCAAGTTCACGTTCACCGGTCAGGTCGTGGTCAGGCTGCGGCTTGAAGCTCGGGAGCCGGCGGCCGACGGTGCCGGTGGTGGTGAGGTGCTGATCGAGTTCTCGGTCACGGATTCGGGCATCGGCATCGCCCCGGAAAAGCAGGCGCTGGTGTTCAACGAATTCGCCCAGGCCGAGGCTTCCACCACCCGGCAGTTCGGCGGCACCGGCTTGGGTCTGGCCATCAGCCAGCGGCTGGTCGGCTTGATGGGTGGGCGCATCGAACTCGAAAGCGAACTGGGCAGCGGCAGCACGTTTCGCTTCAAGCTGCGCCTTCCGGTGGCCAGCGATCAGTCGATCGCCGCTGGCGAACCCGAAGCCGCTCGCGCGCTCGACCTCGAGGCGCTTCGCGGCAACACGGCCTTGGTGGTCGACGACAACGCCATTGCGGGCCAGGTCATGGCCAAGATACTGGAGTCGTTTGGCTGGACCGTGGGCGTGGCGCAAAGCGGTGCCGAGGCGCTGCGCTTGATGGCGTCGCGCATGACGCAGTTCGGGCAGCCCTACCAGACGCTCTACATCGACTGGCTCATGCCCGGGATGGATGGCTGGGAGACCATCCGCCAGATGCGCAAGATGGTGGCCGATCGGGGCGCCAGGCAGCCTTTGGTGGTGATGGTGTCCGCCCTCGGTCGCGAGAACCTGTACACGCGGTCCAAGGACGAACAGGACCAGATCGGCGGCTTCCTCGTCAAGCCGTTCACCGCGTCGATGCTGTTCAACGCATCGCTGGGCCGTTTGCTTGGGGGCGAGTCCGAAGCGGTCTGGCGCCCGAGCGCCGCGAGCGGCGGGCGGATCGCCGGCATGCGCGTGCTGGTGGTCGAAGACATCGCGATCAACCGGCAAGTCGCCCAGGAACTGCTTGAGGCCGAAGGCGCGATCGTGTCCATCGCCTGTGACGGCAGCGAGGGTCACGCGGCCGTGGCTGCGGCCAAGACGCCTTTCGATGCCGTGTTGATGGACGTGCAGATGCCGGTGATGGACGGTTATGCGTCGACCCGCGCCATCCGCAAGACGCTCGGGACCCAGAGCCTGCCCATCATCGGATTGACCGCCAACGCCATGGAGTCCGATCGGCAAGCCTGCCTCAACGCGGGCATGAACGAGCACGTGGGCAAGCCCTTCGACATCGCTCAGCTGATCTCCTTGCTGATTCGACTGACCGGCTTCGAGCCGGCAGCGGACGCTGCCCCGGTCGCTCAGCTGCCCGCAGCCCAAGCCCCGGTCAAGAGCCTGAGCGGCATGGCCGCGCTGGTCACGCCGTACATCGATGTGCCCGAAGCGCTGCAGCGCATGGGCGGGCTGCGCTCGCTCTATGTGCGCTCCGCGCAGGGCCTGCGCCAAGACCTGAGCACGTTGGCTCCCGCGCTGGCTGACCTCATCGCGCAAGGCGCGCAGCCACAGGCGCATACCTTGCTGCACGCCTTCAAGGGCACGACCGCCACGCTGGGGCTGACGGCGCTGGCCGCCGAACTCACCCGGCTGGTCAGGATCTGTCTGGAAGACGATGGGCTGCGCGCTCTGCACGAAAGCACCGCGGCGCTGGGCCGGTTGGTCGAAGCCACTCAAGCCGCGATCGACGATGCGCTGAGCGCGCTCGCAGCGGGTGACTCGCCGGTCGTGCTGCCAACGGTGGCTTTCGCCGAAGTCGACCGCGAGGCCCTCAGGCGCTTGATGAGCCTGCTCGAGGCCAATGACATGGCGGCGCTCGGTGTGTTCGAGGCGCTCAGAGCGCCACTGCGGGCCTTGTCGAGCGACCTGACCACGCAACTGGAGCTCGCCACCCAGAGCCTGGACTTCGATGGCGCGCTCGAGGCCTGTCGCCAACTGCTCCAGATCGACGCCGAACAGGGAAGCGCCGGGTCGCCCGCGCCAGCGCATGCCTGAGCGGTCTTCGGGCGAGCGGTGAAGGCCTCGTTGGTGTTGGGCGCGCATGAGGCGCCCTGTGCCACGGTTGGTGAATCGCCGTCAGCCGGGAGTGGCGTGGGTCAGCGGGCCTTTTCTGCACAGGTCGAAGGCGATCCGCCATCGGCTGAGCAGCGATGTGACGGCAGCACACACGCCCGGTTGCAAAGTGGCGGCTCGACGGTGCACGACAGCGACTTGAATCGCTCCAGCAAGCGGTCGAGTTCAGCCGTGCGTTGCGGGTTGACCGCGACCAGGCAGCGGCAGGCATCTGCGGGCGTCTGGGGGCGCTCGGCGGCACACGAGTCTGGCGCTGCGACGGCGCAGGTTTGCGCCGCTGCCAGTGCCGCCGCATAGGCCGTTCGCACAGCGCTGCAGTCCGGCTCGCCGGCAGCGTGCGCGCTCGACAGGCACAGCATCAAACCGAGCGCCAGCGCGAACCGGCCCCCGGCGCATCGCGTCATGGCAGCAGCGTCACGTCGTCCACCACCGTGCTGACCTTGGCCGTCGTGCCGTTCGTGCTGGTGTCAAGGTTGGTCAGGGTCAGCGTGTAGCCGTGGCCCGGGATCACGCTGGTGATGACATTCGCCCAGGTGGTCGAGTTGGTACACACGGTGGCCAGCGGCGTGGCCGTTGTGCTCAGCGTGTTGTCGCTCAGCGTCGCCGTGAACCCGCCGTAGGTCTGGGCCGCGGTGGCGCAGGTGGCCTTGAAGTACAGGCTGAGTCGGGTCGCGCCGGACGCTGGCACCGTGAACGTCTGGGCCAGTGAGCTGTTGCCATTGATGGCCGACGTGGAGCCGATGCGTGCGCAGTACGAACCCGCGTGGCAGCTGGTGGCTCCGCTGACCAGCGCGGTGGTGCCGCTCGCCGTCCAGCCGGTGAGGCTCTTGGCTTCCATGCCGCCGTTGTTGATCCCCGAGACGGTCAGCGTCACGCTTGCGGTGTGGCTCACCGAACCCTCGACGCCCTTGACGGTGATCGCGTAGGAACCTGGAGCGACCGTGCCTGAGTTCAGCGTGAGGGTCGAGGCGCTGCCCGCTGTGACCGAGGTTGGGCTGAACGTCGCCGTGGCGCCGGTGGGCACACCCGTGGCCGACAGGGCGACCGTTCCGCTGCCGGTGATCGCCGCCGTCGAGATCACGCTGGTGCCGGAGGTGCCTGCCAGAACGTTCACGGCAGATGGGGTGGCCGTCAGGCTGAAATCGACGGGTGTGATCGTGAGCGACAACACCGACGTGTGGCTGATCGTGCCTTCAAGGCCCTTGATGGTGATCGCGTAGGTCCCCGGTGCGGCGGTTCCGGATTTGAGCGTGAGCGTCGAGGCGCTGCCCGCAGCGACCGAGGTGGGGCTGAACGTCGCCGTGGCGCCGGTGGGCACGCCCGCGGCCGACAGGGCGACCGTTCCGGTGCCGCTGAGCGCGGTCGTCGAGATCGTGGTGGTGGCCGATGCGCCCGAGACCACGCTCACCGAGGACGGGCCGGCGGAAAGGCTGAAATCGGCTGCGGCAGTGATCGTCAAGGAGACGGTCGTCGAGTGGCTCGCCGAGCCTTCGATGCCGGTCACGGTGATCGGGTAGGTGCCTTGCGCAGCGGTTCCTGTCTGCAGCGTCAGGGCGGTTGCTTTGCCTGCGGCCACCGACGTCGCGCCCAGCGCAGACGTCGCCCCCCTGGGCAAGCCCGAAACCGACAACGCGACCGCGCCGCTGCCACCCGAAGCCACCAGTGTCGAGAGGGTGCTGGTGCCGGAGCCGCCTGCGGCAATGCTCACCGAAGACGGACTGGCTGCAATGCTGAAATCGCCGACCGTGGCTGCCGACACCACGCAATTGGCCTGCAGGTTCGAGAACTCGGTCTGGACGGTGTAGGTCACGGAGTCGGTGCCGACAAAGCTGCCTTGCTGCGCGTTGCAGATGTCACCGATCTCGCCGTTGGTGGCGTCGTACCAGGCCAGCGGCGGCGCGTAGACCGTGGCCAGCCCGACTTCGGCATCGGTGAGGGTTTCGATCATCTCGTGCGATGCCACCGAGGTCTGATTGGCGAAGACCGTGCTCGATCCGCCGCAACCGGTGTAGCAGCCCGAGCCCGATTGCATGTCGGGGTGCACGCCGTAAAACAGCTCGGCGATCGTGGGCTGGGCAGCGATCGTCCCGTGGTACGCGCAGAACCCGCCCGCGACGCACGATGAGCTGGTGCCCTGCGTGATCTTCTTGCCGGCCGGGAAGAACAGCGCGTAGTAGGTGTTCGAGTTGCCGTTCGCGTCCGTCGTGGGGCCAGGCAACTTGCCCGCCGCGATCTGGGCCGACAGTTCGGCCTTGATGGCAGCGTCGGAGATCGTGGCGGCGTTGGCCGCGGTCGACGGGGTGATGGTGACCGAGGTCAGGAAACTGCCGCGCCCGACGCTCTGGCCGGAGGTGGGCGCGGCCAGCCCGACGGTGTTGTATTCAGACAGCCAATCCAGATGCGGGCTGTTGAGCGCCTGCGCAAAGAAGGTGCTGATATTGGGTGTGACGGTGTTGGCTACCTCCGGCAGGTAGCTGCCGGTTCCCCACAACACTTGAACGACCTGCATGTTGGAGACGATGCGACCGCCGTAATAGGTCAGGTGCGCGCCGACGGGTGCTGCCTGAACGGTCAGGAAATGGATGGGCGTGCGCATCGGCAGCATGTGCGGCTTGCCCGTCGATTCGAAGTGGTGCGGGTTGGGCGTGAATGCCGGTGCCGGTGGTGGCGCCGGTTGTGCCACGCATGTCGAAGCGATGCCCAGCGCCGCACTTGCCAAAAGAACGGCCAGCCGGCAGCCCCGATTTTTCGCTGCACTCATGTCGTCACCCATCCGGAAATTGCTGGCCAACACCTCAAAGACCCTGCACGGGCTGAACCCCGCGCGCGCCCGTCACTTCGGTGGAGTGTCGCCGCGTTGGGCGGCTGCGCATACCCCCCCGATTCAGGGGGGTCGATTCGCGTCAACGGCGAACGCCGCTGCGCACCAACTCAGGCTTCCCCGCCGCCGCATGCCGATGGGGTGATCACCCGGCTACCGGTAGAACGCCTCCACCGTGCCTTTGAGCTTGATCAGCAGCGGGCGGCCCTTGCGGTCGACGGCCTTGCCGGCGGGCACCTTGATCCAGCCTTCGCTGATGCAGTACTCGTCGACATCGAAGCGCTCCTTGTCGTTGAAGCGGATGCCGATGTCCTGCTCGCACACGGCCGCCACGTGATGCGGGCTGCGCGGGTCGATGGACAGGCGGTCGGGCAGCGGGGGTAGGGTGGTGGCTTCGGTCATGGCAATGGGGTGTCTGGAGTCATCGGTCGGCAAGGGCAAGGCTCAGCCCTGCAAGCCGGCATACACGTGTTGCACGTCCTCGCTCGCGTCGAGCGCGGCCAGAAAGGCTTCCACCTCGTCGAGTTGTTCGGCGCTCAGGCTGGCCGGATCGACGGGGTTCTTCGGGCGGTAACCCAGCTTGGCCGACAACACCGTGTAGCCGTGCGCCGGCAGTGCGCGGCTGACCAGATCGAGATCGGTGGGGTCGGTGAGGAAGATCGTGACGCCACCCTCGGCCGCCTCGAAGTCCTGCGCGCCCGCTTCGATGGCGGCGGTTTCGGCGTCGGCGCCGGCCACGGCAGACTCGGCTTCGATCAGGCCCAGGTGGTCATAGTCCCACGACACCGATCCGGAACTGCCCAGCTGGCCCTTGCGAAACAGCACGCGCATTTCGGAGGCGGCGCGGTTCACGTTGTCGGTCAGGCACTCGACCATCACCGGCACGCGGTGTGGGGCGAAGCCCTCGTACATGGCGTGCTCGAAGTGGACCGTCTCACCGGTCAGCCCGGCCCCCTTCTTGATCGCGCGATCCAGGGTTTCCTTGGGCATCGACACCTTGCGCGCTTGCTCGATGACCAGCCGCAGATGCGAATTCGCAGCCGGGTCGGCGCCGTGGCGCGCGGCGATCATGATGTCCTTGGCCAATTTTCCGAACAGCCGGCCCTTGGCGTTGGAGGCCAGGTCCTTGTGCTTTGCTTTCCACTGCGCGCCCATATGGATCCATCCTTTGAGTTGCGGACAACGACTGGGATTCTCACTCGCGCAGCGCATCCAGGTAGAACCACCGCCCGCCTTCACGCACGAAGCGGCTGAGTTCGCGCTGTCGATGGGCCCGCCCGCCGAGTTTGCTGCGCGCGACGAACTCGACTTGCGCGTGATCGGCGTCGGTGCTTTCGTGCCTCAGCACCTGCAAGCCCAGCCAGCGCAGACCACTCTCGTGGTGCAACGGCGTGTTCGGGCGGGTGCTCGGGTGCCAGGTGGCCAGCAGGTAGTCGTCGAGTTGCAGCGTGTAGGCGCTGTAGCGTGATCGCATCAAGGCCTCGGCCGTGGGCGCGAGCAGGTGCTGCGCGCCTGCGTGAAAGCGGCCGCAGCAATCGGCGTAGGTCCGGGCGGTGCCGCAGGGGCAGGCGGTGTTCAAGGCGGCTTCTCAGCCCTTGAAGATCACGGCCGCGATGCCCAGCAAACCGATGCCGATCCAGATGGCCCGGGCGTTGTTGACGATGAACTCGACGGATTTGTCCTCCAGGGTCAGGTAGCGCGGGGCATCCTGTCGCGTGGCCGTGGCGGGGTGGGTCTCGGGAGTTTTGGGCTGCTCGAGGCCGCTTCCCCAGACCGCTCCACCCGCGCCCAGAAACTGCGACGTCTGTGGCGCTGGCGCCTGGCTGGCCGGATGGCCTTCGAGCGCCTGGATCCTGGCTTGCGCCGCGGCCAACGCCAACTCGAGCGTCATCGCTCGCTGGACGAGAAAGTAGGCCGCAAAAGGCTGCCGCTCCAGCGCCTGCTTGATACGCCTTTCCGCGGTCAGGTCCTTGGCGTCGGTCCGGGTGTGCACCAGTTGGTCCAGAAAACCCATCATCGAGCTGTACTCGTATTCGGTCATGTCGACTCCGTTTTTGTCGCTGGCGGGGCCCCGCGCCCGGCCCGTCGAAGCGCCCGAATTCTGGCGCCGATCCAGGATGTTTCGCGGGCTGTTTATCCCTAGGGTGTCGGCTTGGGCCCCGCCGCAGCGGGGCCGTGTCTGGTGCTCGTGCGATTCACTTCCTCGTCGCAGTCATTTCGCGTGAGGTGTCGCCCGGGTGCTTCTTTTCTGAGCGCGTGGCGGGCTTGCTCGATGCGAGCAACTCGGGCTTGAAGCCCGAGCCGTTGACCGTCAGGCCGTCGGCGGCGAACTTGCCCGCGTTGCCCTGGCCGATGCCCTTCACGCGGGTGACCATGTCGGGCCAGTCCTTGAACGAGCCCTTCTTGCGCTCGTCGAGCATGCGCCCCGACATGTTGGGCCCGATGCCCTTGATGGTTTCGAGTTCGGCTTGCGAGGCCTTGTTGACGTCCACGGCGGCGTGGGCGGCCAGGGCGAAGGCGGCGATGAGCAGGGCGAAGAGGGTGCGAATCATGATGTTCTCCAGTGTTGAGGTTGAGGTTCAGGCCGTCGGCGTTGGCTAGGCGGCCTGAGAGAAATTCTGCAGACGCGCACCGTTTTTGGCTCTCCCCAGCGCGAGGGCACCCGGCGGGGGGGATGGGCGGGTCGCAGGGGGGCGAGACCGGCCAATGCCGTGCGGTTGCTCATCCCCCTGAAGTGGGTGGCGGCGGGGTTGATATAACCCCCAGACCGCAAATGTCTGAGCAAGGCCCCCATGAACTCGATCGCGACTGCCCGTCCCTTGCACACCGGCCTCGCCGGCGCGCCGAAAGTGCGGCTGTGATCCCCACGCCGCAGGATCTGGCGCAGTGCCGCGTGCTCGTGGTGGGCGACGTGATGCTCGACCGCTACTGGCACGGCGCGGTCGACCGCATCTCGCCCGAAGCGCCGGTGCCGGTGGTGCGCGTGACCCGCGAAGAAGAACGTCTGGGCGGTGCTGCCAACGTGGCACTCAATGTCAAGACGCTGGGCGCGCGGGTGACGCTGCTCACGGTGGTGGGGGCCGACGAGCCCGCCGCGCGGCTCAAGGCGCTGCTCGAGCAGCAGGGCATCGATGCGTGTCTGGGCGAGGACGAGCGGTTGCGCACCATCGTCAAGCTGCGGGTGATCGGGCGCTCGCAGCAACTGCTGCGCATCGACTTCGAGAACGATCCCGATCACGAGGTGCTCGGCCAGATGCTCGGTGCCTTCGAGCGCGAGCTGCCCTTGCACGACGCGGTGCTGTTCTCGGACTACGGCAAGGGTGGCCTGACGCACATCACCCGGATGATCGAATCGGCACGTGCGGCTGGCAAGCCGGTGCTGGTCGACCCCAAGGGCGCCGACTACCAGCGCTACGCCGGCGCCTCGGTGATCACGCCCAACCGCGCTGAACTGGCGCAGGTGGTGGGCACCTGGAGCAGCGAGGCGCAGCTGGCCGAGCGCGCGCAGGCCCTGCGCGCCGAACTGCGCGTGGACGCGCTGCTGCTGACGCGATCGGAAGACGGCATGACGCTGTTTGACGAGGGCGGCGCGGCCCATCAGCCGGCGCAAACGCGCGAGGTGTTCGACGTGACGGGGGCGGGTGACACCGTGATCGCCACGATGGCGGTGCTGCTGGCCGCCGGCCTGGATGCTCGCGAGGCGATGCCGCACGCCAACCGTGCCGGCAGCATCGTGGTGGGCAAATTCGGAACCGCTTCGGCGAGTTACGCCGAGCTGTTCGGCTGAGCCGGGGCCGCCAGGCTCAGGTCGCTGGCGTGAGGCGCGCCGCAGCCGCCTCGCGTTCGAGCAGCGCGCGCTTGCGATCCACGCCCCAGCGATAGCCCGACAGCGCGCCGTCGCGGCCGATCACGCGGTGGCACGGAACGACCACCGCCACCGGATTGGCGCCGCAGGCCTGAGCCACGGCGCGCACCGCACGAGGCGCGTCGATGCGCCGGGCAATGTCCGTGTAGGTCGCGGTGCTGCCTGCAGGAATCTCGAGCAGTGCGCGCCACACGCGTTGCTGGAATGCGGTGCCGCACAAGTCGAGCGGCAAACCCGCGGTCACTCCGCTGGCGTCCAACGATCCGATGATTGGTGCGATCCGTTGCAGGCAGTCGGCGTCCGAGCCGATCAGCACCGCGAGGGGAAAGCGGCGCCCAAGGTCGGCGGCCAGCGCTTCGGGATCGTCGCCCATGAAAAGAGCGCAGATGCCTTGGGCGCATTGCGCGAGCAGCGTGTGCCCCAGCCAGCTGGTCGCGATGGCGTAGCGGATGGGCTCGCCTGCCGGTCGGGCCGCGTGCGGCGTGGCCGTCAAGAACCCGCCTCAACAGGCGCAGCCAGCGCGGGCGGGCCAATGGCCTCGCGCGCCCGTTCGGCATAGCGGTTGAAACGCCATGCGGTGCCTTCCATGGTGATGCGCCGCCAGGTGACGCGTTTTTCTGCCGGGCTCATCGCCGGCCAGTTCTGCACCTCGTCGAACAGTCGTCCGCAGCCCTTGCACACGCTGTCGCCCTGGCTGGTCGAGCAGATCGCGATGCACGGCGCATCGGGCGTGGTGCCGTACCACGCCAGCCAGGCAGCGAGCGCCTTGGCGGGCATGGAGCCGTCGTCGCATTCGCTTTCGTGGTGGTAGACCATCAGCGCGTAGACCCCAGCCAGGGCACGCACCTCGGAACACGCGGTGATGCCGTCGGGTGAGGGTGAGCGCTCGCGCCACCAGTTGATGGCGGACTCGATGTCGGTGATGTGGATGCCGGCCATGGGTACTGCTGGAAGACGGTGGGCGAGGATACTGTGAGGTGCCCCGAGGATGTTTGGCGATCTGTCCATGGCCCCGCAAAAAGCTGCACCGTTCAGCGTCGTATCAGGGTAGACTCTAGGGCTTCGCTCGCACAGACTCCTCTAGACATTCTGTTCGTGTGATCGATGTTCGTTCATCCCCTCTGACCTCATTCGGGTCTTCCCACGCTTTCACGTGCGGCAGGTTCTGATTTCGCTGAGCAGGTGCCACCGTGGCACCTCAGGCAACGGTTGGCGGCGATGCCGTCGCTTTTGACTGTTCCCTCGCGAACGTTCTCCTGGCGACCTGACCTGTTCGGTTCTCGAAAACCGACCGGTGCCTTTTTTGCGTTGCGCCTTTGCGCAGCGCTGGCACCGCATTCTTGAAAGCAATGCAATGACATTCGAATCCCTGGGCCTGCACGAAGCCCTGACCAAGGCCGTTTCCGACGCCGGCTACGAAACCGCCACCGAAGTTCAGATGAAGGCCATCCCGTTGGCCCTGTCCAATCACGACCTGATGGTGTCGTCGAGCACCGGCAGCGGCAAGACCGCAGCGTTCATCCTGCCTGCGCTGCAGCGCATCATCGCCTCGCGTGCCGACACCACGCAGCGCCGCGATCGCTCCGTGGTCTACGGCCCGCGCATCCTGGTGCTGACACCCACGCGTGAACTTGCCATGCAAGTCGCCAAGGCAGCCAGCACCTACGGTCGTCACGTGCAGGGTCTGCGCGTGGCCACGGTCGTGGGCGGTGTTCCTTACCCAGCGCAGATCAAGGCGCTGCGCGGCCCGCTGGACATCCTGATCTCGACCCCGGGTCGTTTGCTCGATCACCTGCAAACCGGCAAGGCCGTGCTTGAAAACGTCGAACTGCTGGTGCTCGACGAAGCCGACCGCATGCTTGACATGGGCTTCATCGACGACATCAACACCATCGCCGAAAGCGTGCCAGCCGAACGCCAGACGGTCATGTTCAGCGCCACCTTTGCCGGCCATGTGGGCCGCCTGGCGCAAAACCTGTTGCGCGATCCGCAGCGCATCGACGTGGCGTCGCACACCGACACCCACGAGAACATCGAACAGCGCCTGCACTGGGCTGACAACCATCACCACAAGAATGCGCTGCTCGATCACATTCTGACCGAGCGCAGCATGGAGCAAGCCCTGGTGTTCACCAGCACGCAGCGCGATGCCGACTGGCTGGCCGACCGTCTGGCCGAGATGGGCCACGCGGTCGCATCCCTGCACGGCGGCATGCCGCAAGGTCGCCGCAACCGCGTGTTGCAAGGCCTGCGCACGCAGCAGCTCAAGGTGCTGGTCGCCACCGACGTGGCCGCTCGCGGCATCGACGTGCCGAGCATCAGCCACGTCATCAACTACGGTTTGCCGATGAAGGCCGAGGACTACGTTCACCGCATCGGCCGAACCGGCCGTGCCGGCCGCAACGGCCTGGCAATCACGCTCGGCGAGCGCATGGACACCGGCATGATTCGCCGCATCCAGCAGTTCACCACCCAGAGCATTCCGGTGGCCACCATCGTCGGTCTCGAGCCCAAGAGCCCCGAGCCACGCATGTACGCACCGCGTCCAGGTGGCGATGGCGACAGCCGCCCGGGTGGCTTCGGCAACCGTTCAGGTGCGCCGGCGAACAAGCGCTTCGGCAAGCCTTTCGCACCAAGCCGTGACGGTGGTGGCTATCCGCCACGCCGCGAAGAAGGCTTTGCGCCGCGTTCGGCCGGACCGTTTGACCGTGCCCCGGCACGCCGCGCCCCTGAAGGCGGCGCGGCTCCGAGGTCGGACTTCAAGCCGGCCCGTCCACGCAGCGGCGGTTTCAACAACCGCTGACGCGCACTGGGTGTCTGGCGGCTAACGCTGCTGTCAGACGCCCAGCAGTTCGACTTCGAACATCAACGTCGCGTTGGGCGGGATCACCCCGCCCGCGCCACGTGCGCCGTAGCCCAGTTCGGCCGGGATCACCAGCACACGGGTGCCGCCCACGCGCATGCCCTGGACGCCTTCGTCCCAGCCGCGAATCACCTGACCAGCACCCAGCGCAAAGCTGAACGGATCGCCACGGTCCTTGCTGCTGTCGAACTTGGTGCCCTTGACCCCATCGTTGTAGAGCCAGCCGGTGTAGTGCACGCTGACGTGCTGACCCGCGGCGGCCTCGGCGCCAGCGCCGGTGGTGGTGTCTTCGTACTGCAGCCCGGAAGCGGTGGTTTGCATGGTGTTGTTCCTTTTTGAGTTTGAAATTTCCCGCGAAACCTTCGCGAAGGCCGCGATGCTATCGGCTTTGCACTACAGCCACGGGTGGCTCATCGTTGCTTGACACCGATGTGGTCAAACACCGATTGCATGTCGTTGCGCTCGTCAGCTGACTTGAACCGGGTTCGATCCCAACCGAATGCCACCACCGCGGTGCCTTCTGCGGCCAGTTGGCGGGCGAACAGCAGTGCCGTCGAGCGCACGCCGACCACGGCCCGATAGGTCGTATGGCTCAGCCACAACTCAAGTGGCTCGTCGAGTTCGAGCACCCGGTACCCGGGGCGGCACAGTTCGCACCGGGCGTCCTTGGGGTGGCCCTTGTAGTCGATCTGCGTGATGCCGTGCGCGGCCAGCCACTGCTCGATCTCGAGCGCCACCGCATCGCGGTCGGACTCGCTCATCAGTCCGGCGCCGGCCAGCGGTTGGCCGATCACCAGGGCGCGCGGTGCAGCCTCGTCAACGGCGCCGGGTTCACCGCGCTGCGCTAGCGGTTCGAGCACGACGACCTTGGCCGGGTCGTACTCGTGCGGCCAGCCGGCCAGCACATAGACGCGGTCGCAAAACGGCGCGTCCGAGCCGATGCGGTCGCCCTGAAACACCCAGTAGTTCAAAGACGGGGAAAGCAGTCGTCTGAACTTGCGAAACCACTGCAGCGCAGCCTTGATCGGTGACAGCGGATAACGCCGGATGCTGATCAGCCCGTCGGGCAGGATGCGTGCGCGCAGCGTGCTCGCGCCACAACGCGCAGGCAACGCACGCAAAAAGTAGTTGATGGCCTCGGAGTCGAACACCGCGCTGTGCAGGTGCAGCGTGTCGCAGCGACCCACCAGACCCGCCACCAGATTGATGTTGGCGAGCAACCGGCGCTGGCCGCCGAACCAACCGGGCAGTGGCTCCTGGCGCGCTCGCGGCATGTAGGCGCTGGTGTCCCAATCGGCGGCGTGAACATGCGGTCCGACGCCTCGCTGGTACCAGATCAGCACCTGCCGTGATCCGGCCTCATGGGTGCGGGCGATCTGCTGTGCGGCCAGCAACTGCAGCGGTGAGGCCACGAAATACACGCTGACGGTGCTCATGGGCTCAGCGTTGCCACGCGCAGCGCCTCGGCCAGCACCCGGTCGACTTCAAGTGCGCGCATGCAATCGAACCGGCCAGCGCACGTCGGGTTGCGGCGACACGGCGAGCACGCGAGTTCTTCGTAGAGCACGCTGCTGCGCGGCGCCACCGGATCGAGGTAGGGGCAGGTGGAGCCGAACAAAGCCACCGTGGGCACCTTCAACGCGCTGCCCATGTGGGTCAGTCCGGTGTCCACGCCAATCAGCAACGCAGCCTCGGCGATCGCCGCCACGCTGGCATCGAGCTTGAGGGTTCCCACCAGATTGACGAGCTCGGGAACGCCTGCAGCGATGCGCTCGGCCGCGGCCCGATCGCCGGGTCCGCCCAGCAGCACCGGAGTCCAACCCGCATCGTGCAGGCGGCGGGCGAGGGCGGTCCAGCGGTTCTCGAACCAATGCTTTTGCGGGCGGGTCGTGAACGGGCACAGCACGGCGTAGGGGCGCGTGGCGGTATCAATGCCCGATGCACGCAGCGCCTCGCGGGCGGCTTCGCGAGCCGCGCTTCCGATCGCCAGATCGGGCGCAAAGGCGTCATCCGCGGCGCCCAGGTGCCGGGCCAGATGGCGGTATTCGCTGCCCATGCGTTTGGCGCGGCCCTCGGGCGGCGGCATCACCCGTTCGGTGGCCAGCCAGTGGCTGCCCTCGCGGCCGATCAGGCAGATGCGTCGCGGTGCACCGCTCAGCCAGCTCCACAGCGCGCTCTTGAGCAGCCCTTGCAAGTCGAGCACCAGATCGAAGCGAGCATCGCGCAGCGCGCGGCGCAAGGCCAGCACCCGCTGCGCCAGCGTGATGAGGCGACGTTCGCGCCACAACTGTCGCCACTCGGCGCGAGGCCACACGATCAGCTCGTCGACGCGCGGGTTGTGCGCCAGCAAGGGCACCACCGCCGGCTCGACCATCCACGCCACATGGGCCTGTGGCCAGCGCGAGCGCAGCGCCGGCAGCAAGCCGCTGGCCATCACCACATCGCCGATGGCGCTCAAGCGGATGATCAGGATGCGCGGCGTTTCGTTCGGGTCACGACCGCCAGCGGCAGCCTTGTGGAGCGGCCCCACTCAGCTCTCGACGTCAGGAGACTTCGCGTCGGACTGAGCAAACTGCATGCGATGCAGCCGGCAGTAGATGCCGCCTTGCGCGAGCAGTTCACTGTGCGTGCCGATCTCGGCGATGTGGCCCTGGTCCATCACCACCACGCGATCGGCGTTAGCGATCGTCGACAGCCGGTGCGCAATGGTCAGCGTGGTGCGCCCGCGCTTGAGGTTGTCGATGGCCACTTGGACCAGACGTTCGGACTCGGTGTCGAGCGCCGAGGTGGCTTCGTCTAGCAGCAGGATCGGCGCGTCCTTGAGCAGCGCGCGCGCGATCGAGATGCGCTGGCGTTGGCCGCCCGACAGGCGGGCGCCGTTCTCGCCGATTTGCGTGGCCAACCCCTGCGGCAGTTCGCGGATGAATTCCATCGCGTGGGCGGCCTCGGCGGCGGCAATGATGTCGGCCTCGGTGGCCGTGTGGGTGAGCCCGTAGGCGATGTTGGCCGCCACGGTGTCGTTGAACAACACCACGTTTTGCGTGACCAGCGCGATGTTGGCGCGCAGATCGGCCAGAGTCAGTTCGCAGATGTCGACGCCGTCGAGCCGGATGGTCCCGCTGCCCACCGCGTGAAAGCGCGGGATGGTCGACATCAGTGTCGATTTGCCGCTGCCGGACGCGCCCACCAGTGCCACCGATTCACCCGGGCGGATGTCGAGGCGGATGTCGACCAGCGCATCGCGATCGGCCTTCGGGTAGCGAAAGCCGACGCCTTCGAACTGCAGGTGACCGGTGGAGCGGCCTAGCGTGCGTTTGCCTTCGTCGGGTTCGTTGGCCGTGTCGATGATCTCGAACACGCTGGCGGCAGCGGCCAGGCCGCGTTGCAGCACCTCATTGATGTTCGACAGCCGCTTGATCGGCGCCAGCATCAGCGCCATGGCCCCGAAGAACGACACGAACCCGCCCACCGTGAGTTGATTGCCTTGCGACTGCAGCGACGCGTAGTACACGATGCCCGCCAGCGCCAGCACCGCAATCGATTGCACCATCGGCCCGTTCAAGGCCGAGGTGGTGACCGCCTTCATCGTGTAGCGGCGCAGCGCATTGGCCACCTGATAGAAGCGCTGCGATTCGTAGGCCTCGCCCGAGAAGATCTTGATCTCGCGATGCCCGCCGATGACCTCGTCGATGACGTGCGACATCGTGCCCATCGACGTTTGCTGGCCCTTGCTCAGGCCGCGCAGCCGCCGGCTGACCGAGCGGATGCCGTAGGCGATCACGGGCAGCACGGTGAAGAACGCCAGCGACAGCTGCCAGTTGAGATAGAGCATGTAGCCCAGCAGCCCCACGATGCACAGGCCGTCCTTGACGATGGTGATCAGCGACGCCGGGAGGATCGGGCTGACCTGCTGCGCGTTGTAGGTCAGCTTGGACATCAGCATGGCGCTGGGCTCGCGATCGAAGTGGCTCGCCGGCAGATGCAGCAGCCGCTCGAACATGTCGATGCGAAGCTTCAGGATGACCTTGCAGGCCACCGAATTGAGGCTGGTCACGTGCGCGAAATCGGCGATGCCGCGCGCCAGGAACAGCCCCACCAGCATCAGCGGTGTCTTGTAGGCCGATGTGGGGTCACGTTTGACGAAACTGCCGTCGAGCAGTTCCTTGAGCAAGGCGGGCAAGGCCGTTTCGGTGATCGCGTAGCCGACCATCGCTGCGATGCCGATGGCGAAGGTCTTCCAGTGCGGGCGCACACGCCTGAGGATGCGCAGGTAGAGCTCGGTGGACTCGTTGCGATCCATGCGCGTGCTCACAACTCTTCGACGCGCGCTGGCGGGTAGGTGTCCCAGCCCAGACAGCCCGGGCATTGCCAGTAATGCGTTTGCGCCTCGAAGCCACAGGCCGCGCAGCGGTAGCGCTGACCGGCCTTGGCAGCACGGCCGATCACCAGATTGAGCGCCTCGATGTCGGCGGGCAGCAAGGCGGTGGCCGATGTCTCGTGTTCGCGCAGTACCGCCTGCGCCGATGACAGCGTGGGCAGCACAGACAACTGGGTGCGCGAGCGATCCAGCCGCGAAGCCACATCGGAATCGAGCACGCCGATGGCGTTGAGCAAGTCGATGCTCGGCTTCTTGTGGTGCAACGCGAGCAACCGCAAGCGGGCTGCTTCTTGAGCGCCGCAGGCGATGGCGCTTTGCGCGTAGTCGCCGGCCACCAGGTTGAAGCTGATCGGGTGCGCCACCAGCAGTTCATCCCAGGCGGCCAGCGCCTCGGCGTGGCGACCCAGTCGGGCGAGTCGCCGGCCGGCCATCACCAGCGGACGGGCCGATTGAGGAGCAGCGTCGCGGGCGCGCTTGAGTGCGCTGTCGGCGTCGTCGCCTTGTTGCTTGGCATCGGCTTCCAGTGCGAGTTCACACCAGTAGTGAGCGATGCGCGATGCGTACGAGCCGGTGCTGCCGCGCTCGAGCTTGAGCGCATCGTCGACGGCGGCACGCCAGTCGCGCGATCGCTCGTGCAGCGTCAGCAGCGAAAGGCGTGCGTCGGTGTCGTAGGCCGTGCCCTCGAGTGCGTGCAGCGCAGATTCGGCTCGGTCGAACAGACCGGCGCGCATGAAGTCCTGTGCCAGGGCATGCTGAGCACGTTCTCGTTCGGCGGGTGGCAGGTCGGCGCGGCTGAGCAGGTGCTGGTGCACACGGACGGCGCGCTCGTATTCGCCGCGGCGACGGAACAGACTGCCCAGCGCGAAGTGCAGGTCGCTGGTGTGCGGGTCTTGCTGGACGGCCTCGATGAAGGCGTCGATCGCCTTGTCGTGCTGTTCATTGAGCAGGAGATTGAGACCCTTGAAATAGGCCTTGGGCGTTTCGCGCTGGTCGCCCTTGAGTTGGCGGATGTCCAGGCGCGATGCCAGCCAGCCGAGGGCGAAGGCGATGGGCAAGCCCAGCAGCAACCACTGAAGATCAAAGTCCATCACGAGGTGGGTGTTCCGGCACGAACGCAGAGCCATTCGGGGCGGCGGGTGTGTCGAGTTCGACAGTCGTCGAGGGGATGCGTTTGGCCACGCGGCGATGCCGCCACCAACTCGGCACCATGGCGAGCACGCCGAACCCGCAACCCAGGCCGAAGGCGGCCAGAACGATGAAGACCATCGGGGCAGCCCATCGGTAGCCGAAGAACCAGCGCACGCTGGCCTCGTGCTGGTTGTTCAGCGCAAACGCGAACAGCGCGAAGAAGATGAAGGCGCGCAGGACCCAACTGATCACGCGCATGACGACTCCACAAGGTCCATCGAGTCAATGGACCCGAACGCCGGTAAGGCGACGTCAGGACGCAGATCGCCCCGTGACATCCAGTACGGCCTCATCGGCAGGCAGGTTGGCGTCGACCGCCTCGCGCAGCGCCTTGCCTGGCTTGAAGTGGGGAACCAGCTTCTCGGGAACCACCACCTGCTCGCCAGAGCGCGGATTGCGCCCCACCCTGGGAGGGCGGCGGTTGATCGAGAAACTGCCAAAGCCACGGATCTCGATGCGGTGCCCGCGCGCGAGCGCGTCGGACATCGCATCAACGATGGTCTTGACCGCGAACTCGGTGTCACGGTGGGTCAGCTTGTCGAACTGCTCAGCAAGCTGACCCACGAGATCCGAGCGGGTCATTCCCTCTTTGGTTCCGTCCATGACGGTCGGCACCTGCTGGGACTCAGGTGTTGTTCTGGTTGTCCAGCTTGGCGCGCAGCAGGGCACCCAGGCTCGTCGTGCCAGCGCTTTCACGCTCGCTCGACTGCGACAGACGCTGCATCGCTTCTTGGTTGTCGGCGTTGTCCTTGGCCTTGATCGACAACTGGATCGAACGCGTCTTGCGGTCGACGTTGATGATCAGGGCGTTGACTTCGTCGCCTTCCTTGAGCACGTTGCGTGCGTCTTCCACGCGGTCACGGCTGATTTCAGAAGCGCGCAGGTAAGCCGTCACGTCGTCGGCCAGTTGCACTTCAGCGCCACGGGCATCCACCGTCTTGACATGGCCGGTGACGATGGCGCCACGGTCATTGGTCGCGGTGTAGGTGGTGAACGGGTCGCTGTCGAGCTGCTTGATGCCCAGCGAAATGCGCTCGCGTTCGACGTCAACCGCCAGAACGATCGCTTCGACTTCCTGGCCCTTCTTGTAGTTGCGAACAGCCGCTTCGCCTGGCTCGTGCCACGACAGGTCGGACAGGTGAACCAGACCGTCGATGCCGGCAGCCAGACCCACGAACACGCCGAAGTCGGTGATCGACTTGACAGGGCCCTTGACGCGGTCACCGCGCTGCACTGTGGAAGAGAACTCTTCCCAAGGATTGGCCTTGCACTGCTTCATGCCCAGGCTGATGCGGCGTTTGTCTTCGTCGATCTCGAGGACCATGACTTCGACTTCGTCGCCCAGCGCCACGAGCTTGGCCGGAGCGATGTTCTTGTTGGTCCAATCCATTTCCGAAACGTGCACCAGGCCTTCGATGCCCGGCTCGATTTCGACAAATGCGCCGTAGTCGGCGATGTTGGTGATCTTGCCGAACAGACGCGTGCTGTTCGGGTAACGGCGAGCCACGCCATGCCATGGGTCATCGCCCAGTTGCTTGATGCCCAGCGAAACGCGGTTCTTCTCGGCGTCGAACTTGAGGATCTTGGCTTGCAGTTCCTGGCCGACTTGCACCACTTCGCTTGGGTGACGCACACGACGCCATGCCATGTCGGTGATGTGCAGCAAGCCGTCAATGCCGCCGAGGTCAACAAACGCACCGTATTCGGTGATGTTCTTGACCACGCCGCTCACGATGGAGCCTTCGGCCAGCGTGCCCAGCAGCTTGGCGCGTTCTTCGCCCATCGACGCTTCGACCACAGCGCGGCGCGACAACACGACGTTGTTGCGCTTGCGGTCGAGCTTGATGACCTTGAACTCCATGGTCTTGCCCTCGAACGGGCTCATGTCCTTGACCGGACGGGTGTCAAGCAGCGAACCCGGCAGGAAGGCGCGAATGCCGTTGACGAGCACCGTCAGGCCGCCCTTGACCTTGCCATTGACCGTACCGGTGACGAACTCACCCGATTCGAGCGAGGTCTCGAGCGACAGCCACGAGGCCAGACGCTTGGCCTTGTCGCGCGACAAGATGGTGTCGCCGTAGCCGTTTTCGACAGCATCGATCGCGACCGAAACGAAGTCGCCGACCTGGACTTCGAGTTCGCCGTGATCGTTCTTGAATTCTTCGATAGGCACGTAGGCTTCGGACTTGAGGCCTGCGTTGACCACCACGAAGCTGTGTTCGACACGCACCACTTCAGCGGTGATGACTTCGCCCATGCGCATTTCAGAGTGCGACAGCGATTCCTCGAACATGGCGGCGAAAGAGTCCGCGCCTTCGGTGGTGGTAGTTTGGTTTTGTGACATGGAGGTATTTCCGGTGCAGCCGTGGGCTGCGGGTTTGAGTTGCAAAAAACCACCGTCCCGGTGCGCCTGGAACGGCACGGAGGGAGGACGATGGGACTGATCGATCCGCCGATTGAAGTGCACAGCCTGCGGCTGCGTAACGTCAAGCGAACGGACCGCGCTGACCCCAGACATCCAGCAGCAGGTCGGTCGATGAACCGATGGACAGCGTCGAGTTGTCTAGAAGCACCGCATCTGCGGCTGGTTTGAGGGGAGCGACCGCCCGGTTTTGATCCCGCGAGTCTCGCTCTTGCAAATCAGCCAGCAAGCCCTCGAGTGTAGTGGAAAGGCCCGCGGAGGCCAACTGCGAAAAGCGTCTTTGAGCCCGTGCTTGAGCGCTGGCCGTGAGGTAAACCTTGAGCGTGGCATCCGGGAAAACCACCGTGCCCATGTCCCTCCCGTCAGCCACCAGACCTGGGAGCCGGCGAAACGACAACTGCAGCCCGAGCAGCGCGTGCCTGACCTGTGGCAGCGCTGAAATCTTCGAGGCCAGCAGCCCAACGTCTTCCTGACGCAGCCGGCGGGTCACATCGACACCACCCTGGCGCACCACACCGCCCTTGAAGTTCATCTCGAGGCCGCCAGCCAGCGCTGCCAGCACCGGCTCATCCGTGGCGTCCACCCCGGCATCAATGGCGGCCAGCGCCGTGGCGCGGTACAGCACGCCCGAGTCGAGCGCGTGAAAACCCAGTTTGTCGGACAGCACGCCCGCGAGCGTGCCCTTGCCCGACGCGGTGGGGCCGTCGATGGTGATCACCGGGATCCACTCGGGCCGGGTCCGGGCCACCGAAAAGAAGGTCTCGAAGTAGTCGGGGAAGGTCTTGCCCACGCACTTCGGATCGAGGATGCGAACCGGCACCGGTGGGGTCTGTCCCGTCAGGGTGTTGCAAGCCGCCAGCGAAAAACACATCGCCATGCGGTGGTCGTCGTAGGTGTGGATGGCCGCCGCGTTCCAGCGTGCCGGTGGCGTGATCTCGATGAAGTCCGCGCCCTCGACCACCAACGCCCCGAGTTTGCGCAACTCGGTGGCCATCGCCGCAATGCGGTCGGTCTCCTTCACGCGCCAGCTCGCGATGTGGCTCAGGCGGGTCGTGCCGTCGGCATACAGCGCCATCACCGCCAGCGTCATCGCAGCGTCGGGGATGTGGTTGCAGTCGAGATCGATGGCGGACAGCGGCCAGCGGCCGCGGCGCACCTCGATCCAGCCGGCGCCGCCCGACACCTCGGCGCCCATGGCGCGCGCGGCCTCAATGAAGCGCAGGTCACCCTGGATCGAATCGGTGCCCACGCCTTCGATGCGCAGCGGCTGCCCGGTGGCCGCAATGGCACCCAGCGCGATGAAATAAGACGCCGACGAGGCATCGCCCTCGACGTGGATGCTGCCCGGAGACCGGTAGCGGCTGCCGCTCGGGATCACAAAGCGCTGCCAGCCGTCACGCTGCACCTCAATGCCAAAGCGCGCCAGCAGGTTCAGCGTGATCTCGATGTACGGCTTGGAGATGAGCTCGCCGTCGATCTCGACGACGGCCGGTTGATTGCCGGTCAGCAGCGGCAAGGCCAGCAGCATGGCCGTGAGGAACTGGCTCGACACATCGCCGCGCACGCGGATCGGCACCGATAAATCCAGCGGCTCGTTGCCCGGCAGCAGCCGCAAGGGCGGAAAGCCCGGTTGCCCCAGGTAGTCGATGCGGCAGCCCAGCGGGCGCAGCGCGTCGACCAGATCGCCGATCGGGCGCTCGTGCATGCGAGCCACGCCGCTCAACTCGAAACAGCCGTTTTGCGTGGCGGCCAGCATGGCCAGCGCAGCGGTCAGCGGACGCATGGCGGTGCCGGCGTTGCCGAGAAAAAGCGCCGCCTCGCGCACGTCGAGACGCCCGCCCAGACCGGTGATGCGCAGGCTGCCGAAACCGGTTTCGGTGTCGATCGCCTCGACGCGGCAACCCAGCGCGCGCAGCGCGGCAAGCATGACCTGCGTGTCGTCGGAGTCGAGCAGATCGTGAATGACCGTGGTGCCCTCGCTGAGTCCGGCGAGCAGCAAAACGCGGTTGGAGATGCTCTTGGAACCCGGCAGACGCACCGTCCCGGCAGCGCTCAACAGCGGGGGGATGTCCAGAAAGGAAGTGCTGTACATCGTGGCCTCAACGCGGTGCGGCGTTGCCCTTGGTGGCGGGGGGTGTCCAGCCTGCGCGCGCCGTCGAGGCGGCACGGATCAGCTCTTCCAGGGCCTCCGCGTTGCCGCTCTTCATCACGTATTCGATGGCGTCGAGCGCCTGACGGAAGTGCGCCAGTTGCTTGGCCAGTTCGTCGCGGTTGGCCACCAGCACGTCTCGCCAAAGGGCAGGATCACCCGCGGCGATGCGCGTGAAATCACGGAATCCCGGGCCGGCCAGCGACAGGAAATCGGCGCCGGCCGGTTGCCTCGCCACGCCGTTCACGTAGGCGAACGCCAGCAGGTGCGGCAAGTGGCTGACGGCCGCGAAGGCCGCGTCGTGGTTCTCCGGCGTCATGCGCAACACCTGTGAGCCAATCGACGCCCACACATCGGTGGCTTTTTGAATGAGCTCCGGCGAGGTCTGTGGCAAGGGGGTGAGGATCACTTGCTGGCCTTCGTACAACGAGGCTTCTGCGTGTTCGATGCCGGCGACTTCCTTGCCTGCGATGGGGTGTGCCGGAACGAAGTTCGGCAGCCGATCCTTGAGCGTGCGGATGGCGGCGTCGACCACATCGCGCTTGGTCGAACCCACGTCCATCAACAGCACGCCAGGTTCGATCAGCGGGAGGATGGCGCGAAACGTGGCCTCGCTGGCCGCCACGGGCACCGCCATCAGCACGATGTCCGAGCCCGATACGGCACGCAGCGCCGATTCGGCCACCTGGTCGATCACGCCCATGCGGCGCGCCTTGTCGGTGGTGGACGGCGATTTGCTGTAGCCCACGACGCGATTGACCAGCCCCGCGCGACGCAGCGCCAGCGCAAAGGATCCACCCATCAGGCCGCAGCCGATCACCCCGAGTTGCTTGAACATCACCTGGAGCGTCGCGGTCAGTGAACGTCGATGGGATAGCTGCCCAGCAGCTTGAAGAAGGCGCACACCTCGCGCAGGTCTTTCAGCGCGGCGGCCATCTCGGGCTGGCTCGGGTGGCCTTGCAGGTCGATGTAGAAGTAGTACTCCCACTGGCCCGAGCGCGCGGGGCGCGACTCGAAGCGGGTCATCGACACGCCGTGGGTTTTCAGCGGCACCAGCATGTCATGCACCGCGCCGGGCCGGTTGGCCACCGAGACCACCAGGCTGGTGCAGTCGTGGCCGGACGCCTTGGGCGCAGGCTGTCGCTGCGGATGCGTGACCACCGCGAAGCGGGTGCGGTTGTGCGCGTCATCCTGGATCGCCGGAGCGACCACGTGAAGACCGAATTCGGCGCCGGCACGGTCACCTGCCACGGCGGCCAGATGCCCATCCAGGCTGGCCAGGCGCGCTCCTTCGGCATTGCTCGACACGCCACGCCGCTCGGCATGGGGCAAGTGCGTGCTCAGCCAGTCCTGACATTGAGCCAGCGCCTGCGGGTGGGCGCAGACGGCTTCAATGTCGGCCAGCGAGTTTTCGCGACGCAGCAGGTTGTGGCGCACGAGGATGCTGGTCTCGCCAACGATGGTCAGCGGCGTGGTCAACAACAGATCGAGCGATCGCGCGATGACGCCTTCGGTCGAGTTTTCGACCGGCACCACGCCGAAGTCGGCAGCGCCGGCGGTGGTGGACCGGAACACCTCATCGAGGCTGGAACACGGCACACGCACGATCGATGAACCAAAGAACCCCAGCGTGGCCGACTCGCTGAACGTGCCGGCCGGGCCCAGATAAGCCACCCGCATGGGCGACTCGAGCGAGCGGCAGGCTGACATGATTTCGCGCCAGATGGGCGCCACGCTGTCGGATGCCAGTGGCCCTGGGTTGACAGCCTTCAAACCATCGATGACCTGAGCTTCGCGCTCGGGCCGAAACGCCACCGAGCCTTCTTTCTTCTTGACCTCACCGACTTGCAAGGCGACTGCGGCGCGCTTGTTCAGCAGCGACAGCAAGTCGCGATCGAGCGCGTCGATCTGCTCGCGCAGCGCCAGCAGTTCAGGGGGTGTGGTGGGGGCCGCATCAGCCATGTTGTGCCTCGAACGCTTGCATGTGATTCACCAGAGCCTGCACGCCCGCCAGCGGCATCGCGTTGTACAAGCTGGCGCGCAGACCGCCGACTGACTTGTGTCCCTTGAGCTGCAGCAACCCGGCCTCGCGGGCCTGCGTCAGGAACGTTTCGTTGAGCGTGTCGTCGGCGAGGAAGAACGGAATGTTCATGCGCGAGCGGCAGGTGGTTTCCACTTCGTTTCGGTAAAAGCCCGAGCCGTCGATGAAGTCATACAGCAGTCTCGCCTTGGCGAGGTTGCGAGACTCGATGGCGGAAATTCCGGTGAGGGTGGATTCGGTCTGGCGCTTGAGCCACTGGAACACCAGCCCGGCGATGTAGATCGCATAGGTGGGTGGCGTGTTGAACATCGAACCCTGATCGGCCACGGTGCGGTAATTGAAAACCGATGGGCAGATCGGCAGGGCATGGTCAAGCAGGTCCTCGCGCACGAACACCAGGGTCAGGCCGGCCGGACCGATGTTCTTCTGGGCGCCCGCGTAGGCGATGCCGACGCGGCTCCAGTCGATGGGTCGCGAGGCGACGTGCGATGAACAGTCGATCACCAACGGCGCATCGCAGCCCAGCGATTTCAGGTCGGGCAGGTCGTGGAACTCGATGCCGTCGATGGTCTCGTTGCTGCACAGGTGCACATACGATGGGTTCGCGCTGAACTGCCAGCCAGCAGCATCGGGCCAACGGGCAGGGCGCACGCCCACACTCGACGCTGCCACATGGGCTTCGCCGTAGCGGCGGGCCTCGGCGTGCGACTTCACCGACCACGAGCCCGTCAGCACGAAATCCGCGGTCCGGCTGGGCGAGCGACCAATCAGATTCATCGGCACGATGGCGTTTTGCCCCAGGCCACCGCCTTGCATGAACAAGATCTTGAAGTGCGCCGGCACCGCCAGCAGGTCACGCAGATCGCGCTCGGCCGCATCGCAGATGGAAATGAACTCGCGGCTGCGGTGGCTCATCTCCATCACGCTGACGCCGCTGCCACGCCAGTCCAGCATCTCGGCGGCCGCTTGCTCGAGAACCTCGGTAGGAAGAGTCGCCGGCCCAGCCGAAAAATTGAACGGACGTGGCATGAATCCGTTACTTGCTTGCGGCCTTCGCCGGTGTCTTGCCAGCAGGCGCGGCTGCGGCCGGTGGCGCAGACGACCCACCCGAGCCCGTGCTCATCAGCGTCGCGCGAACGCTTTCTTCCAGCGCCTTGAGTTTCGGCTCAATGACGGGACGTGCGTCCGTCACCAGCTTTTGCATGAAATTGCGCTGGATTTCAGGCGCAACTTGCTGGTACTTCTTGAAGGTGGGCGACTCGAGCCAGGCGATCAGGCCCTTGAGTTCTTCTTCGGTGAAGCGCTCTTCGAGTGCGGTTCCGATCGTCGAAGGAGCCAGTTTGACGGCGCGCTCGCGCACCAGCGGAATCGCTTCGTCGACGTACTTTCTGGCGCTGGCTTCGAGGGACCGCGCGATGGCATCGCGCTTGTCTTCGGCCACCTGGCTTTGCAGCACACGGCCGGCTTCTTGCAACATGCGACCTGCCGGTTCCTGGGCCAGATTCTTGGCCAGCATCTCGACGTCGGGTTGCTGCAGCACAAGGATCCTGTTGACCAGATCCTTCTTGGCCTGCGAGGTCGGCAAGGCGGTTTGGGCTTGTGCGCCTAAGGCAAGGCACAGGGCGCTGAGGGCAAGGATTCGTTTCATCAGAGGCTCTCGGTGGATGGCGACTCGTCGTCGTCGCCGGTGGGGGTATCTGTGTCGGTGTTGCTGTCGGTCGCGTTCACGTCGTTTTCGACGATGCGCTGCAGGCCGCTCAAGGTGGAACCGGCGTCGAGCGCGATGAGCGTGACGCCCTGTGTGGCGCGCCCGAGCTCACGTATCTCTGAGACGCGGGTGCGTACCAGCACGCCCTTGTCGGTGATCAGCATGATTTCATCGTCGGGATGCACCAGCGTGGCCGCCACGACCTTGCCGTTGCGGTCGGTCTGTTGCATGGCGATCATGCCTTTGGTGCCGCGGCCGTGGCGCGTGTACTCGACGATGCTGGTGCGTTTGCCATAACCGTTGACCGTGGCCGTCAACACGCTCTGCGTCTCGTCTTCAGCCACCAGCATGGCGATCACGCTGTGGGCTTCTTCCAACGCCATGCCGCGCACACCGCGCGCGTTGCGGCCCATCGGCCGCACATCGTTTTCATCGAAGCGAACGGCCTTGCCTGCGTCGCTGAACAGCATCACATCGTGCTGGCCATCGGTGATGGCCGCGCCAATGAGGAAGTCGCCTTCATCCAGGTCGACCGCGATGATGCCGGCCTTGCGTGGGTTGCTGAAGTCATCCAGCGGCGTCTTCTTGACGGTGCCCTTGGCGGTGGCCATGAAGACGAATCGCTCGGCCGGGAAGGTGCGCGCCTCGCCGGTCAGCGGCAGCACCACGTTCACCTTTTCGCCGGGCAGCAGCGGGAACATGTTGACGATCGGCTTGCCGCGCGAGTTGCGCGAGCCCTGCGGCACTTCCCAGACCTTCAGCCAGTAGACGCGGCCCTTGTTGGTGAAGCACAGGATGTAGTCGTGCGTGTTCGCGATGAACAACTGCTCGACCCAGTCGTCTTCCTTGGTCTGTGTCGCCTGCTTGCCGCGGCCGCCGCGCTTTTGGGCACGGTATTCGGCCAGCGGCTGGCTCTTGAAGTAGCCGGTGTGGCTGAGCGTGACCACCATGTCGGTCGGGGTGATCAGGTCCTCGGTGCCCAGGTCTTGCGCGTTGTGTTCGATCACGCTGCGGCGGGCGCCGATCTTGGTCTGCCCGAACTCCTGCTTGATCGCTGACAACTCGTCGCTGATGATCGACGTCACACGCTCGGGTGTTGACAAGATGCTGAGCAGGTCGGCGATGGTGGTCATCACCTCTTTGTATTCACTGATGATCTTGTCTTGCTCGAGACCGGTCAGGCGCTGCAGGCGCATTTGCAGGATTTCGCCGGCCTGGTCTTCGCTGAGTCGGTACAAGCCATCGGCCTGCAAGCCAAAACTCTTGGGCAGACCTTCGGGGCGGAAGGCGTCACGCCCGCCAGGGGCTTCACCCTCGGCACGCGCCAGCATGTCGCGCACCATCGACGAGTCCCAGCTCTTGCTCATCAGCGCGGCCTTGGCCACCGGCGGGGTGGGCGATGCCTTGATGGTCTCGATGAACTCGTCAATGTTGGCCAGCGCCACCGCCAGGCCTTCAAGCACGTGACCGCGTTCGCGCGCCTTGCGCAACTCGAACACGGTTCTGCGCGTGACGACCTCCCGGCGGTGCTCCAGGAACACCCCGATCAGGTCTTTCAGATTGCACAGCTTGGGCTGGTTGTCGATCAGCGCCACCATGTTCATGCCGAACGTGTCTTGCAACTGCGTTTGCTTGTACAGGTTGTTGAGCACCACCTCGGGCACTTCGCCGCGCTTGAGTTCGATGACGACGCGCATGCCGTCCTTGTCGGACTCATCCTGGATGTGGCTGATGCCTTCGATCTTCTTTTCGTGCACCAGCTCGGCCATGCGTTCGAGCAGGTTCTTCTTGTTCACCTGATACGGGATTTCGTCGACGATGATCGACTGGCGCTGGCCCTTGTCGATGTCTTCGAAATGGCACTTGGCGCGCATCACCACGCGCCCGCGTCCCGTGCGATAGCCGTCGCGCACGCCGTTGAGGCCGTAAATGATGCCGGCCGTTGGAAAGTCGGGCGCCGGCATGATTTCCATCAGCTCGTCGATGGTCGCAGCCGGGTTTTTCAGCAGGTGCAGACACGCGTCGACCACCTCGTTGAGGTTGTGCGGCGGAATGTTGGTGGCCATGCCCACGGCGATACCGCCCGAGCCATTGACCAGCAGATTCGGCAGCCGGCTCGGCATCACGAGCGGTTCTTTTTCGCTGCCGTCGTAGTTCGGTCCGAAGTCGACGGTTTCCTTGTCAAGATCGGCCAGCATTTCGTGCGCGATCTTGGCCAGGCGGATTTCGGTGTACCGCATGGCCGCTGCGTTGTCGCCATCGACTGAGCCGAAGTTGCCTTGGCCGTCGACGAGCATGTGACGCAGCGAGAAGTCCTGCGCCATGCGCACGATGGTGTCGTACACCGACTGGTCGCCGTGAGGGTGATATTTGCCGATCACGTCGCCCACGATGCGAGCCGACTTCTTGTAGGGGCGGTTCCAGTCGTTGTTCAGCTCATGCATGGCGAACAGCACACGCCGATGCACCGGTTTGAGGCCGTCTCTTGCGTCGGGCAAGGCACGTCCTACGATCACGCTCATGGCGTAGTCGAGATAAGACCGCCGCATTTCCTCTTCGAGGCTGACGGGCAGTGTTTCTTTGGCGAACTGGCTCATGCTGGGGATTCGCGCAGAGCGCAGAGTATTGGACGGGGGAACCGGTACTGAGGGCAGGCTCGAAGCCGCTGATTGTAGGGGTCGGTGGTTGTTGTGTTGAGGCCACAACTGAGCGAAGGTGGCCCCGCATTCAAGCCTGTCACAAGCGCCTCGAAACCCCTATGGCACAATCGAAAAGTTGGCAATTTGATGCTTTTTGGCTCGTTGCCACTCGAATCCGACTGCTGTTCGGAAGACTTCCGAAGATTTGATTGCACCTTCGCTCAAGAGGAAAACCATGAAGAAACTGAATAAGGTGGTATCGCTGTTTGCGGTCGTTGTAATGGCCTGTACGGCCTTTGGTGCAACCGCCCAAACCGCCAGGGTTGATAACTGGGTTAACCCTAATGGATTGCCTTGGAAGAATGGCACGAACGAGTTGTGCTGGCGTGATGCCAATTGGACGCCTGCAACTGCGCTGCCGGGTTGTGACGGTGCGCCAAAGCATGCTGCCAAGGCGGCAGAAGAGCCAGCGGCTGCACCTGATGCGGCACCTGCGGCCCCCGTGGTCGCGCCGGTCATTGCTGCTCCTGTCAGCCAGAAGGTGACTTTCGCAGCCGATGCGTTCTTTGACTTCGACAAGTCGGTGTTGAAGCCAGAAGGCAAGGCCAAGCTCGATGACGTCGTCAGCAAGCTCGGCAGCATCAATCTGGAAGTGATCATCGCTGTCGGCCACACCGACTCGGTGGGCTCGGATGCCTACAACGACAAGTTGTCGGTGCGTCGTGCCGAAGCGGTCAAGGCTTATCTGGTGGCCAAGGGCGTTGAAAAGAACCGCGTCTACACCGAAGGCAAAGGCAAGAAGCAGCCAGTGGCTGACAACAAGACGGCAGAAGGCCGCGCCAAGAACCGCCGCGTCGAGATCGAGTTCGTCGGCACCAAGAAGTAAGCGGTTCCCGCTAGCGTTTGAACAACCCCGCTACGGCGGGGTTTTTCTTTGGAGAGCAAGGAAATGGCATTGAACGTTGATCCTCAGGAAATCGCCAAGTTCAGCGAGCTGGCCCACCGTTGGTGGGATACCGAAAGCGAGTTCCGGCCGCTGCACCAGATCAACCCCTTGCGGCTGGACTGGATCGACCAACGCGCAGGCGTTCGTGGCAAACGGGTGGTCGACATCGGTTGCGGTGGCGGCATCTTGTCTGACGCCATGGCCCGCCGCGGGGCGGACGTGCTGGGCATCGATCTGTCAACCAAGGCGCTGCGGGTCGCCTCCTTGCATGCGCTGGAGGCTGGTACTTCGGGTGTTCAGTACCGCGAGGTCTCGGCCGAGGCACTGGCCGAAGAGGCTCCCGCGGGCTTTGATGTCGTGACCTGCATGGAAATGCTCGAGCATGTGCCCGATCCCTCGCTGGTGGTGGCCGCGTGCGCCCAATTGGTCAAGCCCGATGGTTGGCTGTTCTTTTCCACCATCAACCGCAATCCCAAGGCATTTCTGTTTGCCATCGTGGGCGCCGAACACGTCCTCAAGCTGCTGCCCAAGGGCACGCATGAGTACGCCAAGTTCATCAAGCCCAGCGAACTGGCGGGTCACTGCCGAGCGGCGGGCCTGATCGTTACCGAGGCGTGCGGGCTTGAATACAACCCGTTCACGAGGCGCTACTGGTTGTCCGGCGACACCAGCGTCAACTACATGATCGCCTGCCGCAAACCCGCATGAGCGCCACCGTTGCAGCTGTCTTGTTTGACCTTGACGGCACCGTCATCGACAGTGCGCCCGACCTGGCCGGTGCCGCCAACGACATGCTGCGCGCCCGCGGCTTGCCCGATGCTCCGTACGACCGGCTGCGCGCGGCGGTGGGTTCAGGCGCGCGCGGGTTGGTGGGCGAAGCCTTTGGCGTCATCCCGGGGGATGCGACCTTCGAGCCGCTTCGAGACGAGTTCCTCACGCGCTACGAATCGCGCATGACGCGCGACACCCGCATCTTCGACGCCGTGGACCAGTTGTTGCGGTCGCTTGAATCGCGTTCGCTGCCCTGGGGCATCGTCACCAACAAGTCGATCCGTCTGGCCGATCCGCTGTCGCGCGCGCTGGGCCTGTTCGAGCGCGCCGCCGTGGTGATTGGCGGCGACTCGACGCCGCACGCCAAACCCCATCCCGAGCCACTGCTGGAAGCTGCGCGGCGCATGCGCGTCGATCCCACACGCTGCTTCTACGTCGGAGACGACTTGCGCGATGTGCAGGCCGGTCGGGCTGCCGGCATGAAAACCGTCGCCGCGAAGTGGGGCTACCTGGGCCTGGGCGAATCGGTTGAAGCCTGGGGCGCGCATCACATCGCCGACACCCCACAAGACCTCTTGCAATGGCTGGCAATGGCCTAAACTGCTTCGTTCTGGGACCGACCTGGTTTCGACGTGGGTTCGGATTTGGACTAGGGCATGCCGAGCACCAGTTCGCTCGTAAAACCACTGGAAACAAAGTAACTGCAAACGACTCTACGTTCGCACTCGCCGCTTAAAACCGGTGAGCTTCGCAACAGTTGGCCGATGGGCTGGGTTTGAGGGGTAATACCCAAAAGCTGCGAAGTCATACACATGGGCTCGTCCTGTACCGGGTCACTCGGCTCAGGATCAAACTAAGTGAATCGAGGTGATCTCAGCGTGCTGCTGCGCGGTGGTCATCTTTAAAACCAAATCAGTCAGCTACGCATGTAGAACTACCTGATGATGGCTTGCGGACGGGGGTTCGATTCCCCCCGGTTCCACCAGACAGGGCTCCACAAAGGGCCAGAAAAGACCAAACCCCCAAGTAAATCAACGACTTGGGGGTTTTTCATGTCCGCATGGGGTCGTACAACCCCACTTATCAAGGACCGCGCAGGAAGTCAGCGAGGGCTTGGTGAACGTCCGGTCGCTTCAGGACACCGCAGTGCCCGCAGTTGCGCACGACGAACTCGGTCAGGTGTCCGTCCCACGCCTTGAACAAGGTTCTGGAAACCTCGACGGGAATCGTGGCGTCTTCGTCGGCAACGACCAACAGGCAGGCACACCGGACCTGCCCGATGTGATCACGCGAATTGAACTTGTCGCGCAGCCACCAGCGCGGCACCCAGGGCATCGAGCTGTGAACGGCCGTGAGCAGTTGATCAAACGGCGAAATGAGCGCAAGGCCCCTAACCGGGCGAGCCGCTGCGGCCTGAACGGCGAAGCCCGAGCCCAGGCTGCGGCCCGCCACGGCGATGTGTTCGATGGCGATGCCGCTGTCCTTGACCCACCAGTCGAGAACGGCCAGGCCGTCGGCCATCAGTTCTCGCTC
>CANFXR010000011.1 GCA_947451035.1 Burkholderiales bacterium | reverse complement strand
TCTTCTCGATCTGGTTTTCGATCGGCAGGCCGTGGCAGTCCCAGCCCGGCACGTAGGTCGCGTCCATGCCCTTCAACTGGCGCGCCTTGACGATCATGTCTTTCAGCACCTTGTTGACGGCGTGCCCGATGTGCAGTTGGCCGTTGGCGTACGGCGGGCCGTCGTGCAGCACGAACTTCGGTGCGCCGCAGCGCGCTTCGCGCAGGCGCTGGTAGGTGCCTGCTTCTTCCCACTGCTGGACCCAGGCCGGCTCGCGCTTGGGCAGGTCGCCGCGCATCGGGAACGGCGTGTCGGGCAGGTTCAGCGTGGCGCGCAGTCCGGCAGTGGCGTCGGCGCTGGAAGTGGTGGGTTGGGTGGACATGCTTCGATCTCGAAAGGTGGCGCTCAGGGGTGGCGCGTGGGCGGTACACCGCGGCGCGGTGCAGCGCTGGGCAGAGTCACTCGGGCGGGCGAGGGTGGTTGACACCCCCTGTGCCTGTGCGACGAGTGAAGTCGATGCATCAAACCCTGGGAAAGATTCTACCGAGGGGCCTGTGCCGCCAGCCGTGCTGCGCACGGGCGCGCCGTCACCTGAGGCCCTGGGCGGCCAGCCAGTCGCGCGCGGCGGCTTCATCGCGGGCGATGCCTTCGCGCAGCGCTGGCAGCGAGTCGTAGCGCAGCTCGTCGTGCAGCTTGTGCAGCAGCTCGACGCGCACGCAGCGGCCATAGCCGCCTTCGGCGCCCAGCGCTTCGGGCCAGTCGAAGCAGTGGGTCTCGAGCAGCACCCGCCCGGCGTCCTCCACCGTGGGCCGCACGCCAAGGCTGGCCACGCCGGTGAGCGGCTGCTCGCCGTTGAGGCCGTGAACCTGCACGACGAAGATGCCCATGGCGGCCGCTCGCGTGTGGGCAAAGCGCAGGTTGAGCGTGCGAAATCCGAGTTCGCGACCGAGCTTGCGGCCGTGCACCACGTGGCCGCTGACGCTGTAGTGCCGACCCAGCAGCGCTGCGGCACGCGTCATGTCGCCCGCGGCCAGCGCCTCGCGCACCGCCGAACTCGACACGCGCAGGCCGTGCACCTCGTAGCTCAGCATGCGGGCCACGTCGAAGCGCTCGCCCGGCGGCTGCGCCTGGCCGGCCGCATCGAGCATCGCGTAGTCGCCGGCGCGCCGCGCGCCGAAGCAGAAGTCATCACCCACCAGCACGTAGCGCGCACGCAGGCCGCGCACCAGCACGTCGTCGATGAAGGCCTGCGGCGTGAGTGAGGCAAAGCGGTTGTTGAACGGCACCACGATGGCCTGGTCGATGCCGCAGCGGGCGAGCTCGCCGAGCTTGTCGCGCAACGTCGAGATGCGCGCTGGCGCCAGATCGGGCTGCCCCGCACGCGCGGCGAAGTGGTCGCGCGGGTGCGGCTCGAAGGTCAGCACGCAACTGGGCAGACCGCGGTGCTGAGCTTCGTTGCGCAGCAGCGCGAGCATCGCCTGATGCCCGCGGTGCACACCGTCGAAGTTGCCGATGGTCAGGGCGCAGCCCGCTGCGCCGCCAGCGCTCTGGGCGAGATGATGAAAACCGCGAAGGACGCGCATCGGCGGATTATCCCGGCGCCCGGTCGGCACGCTTCGAACGGTGCCTCATGGCGATGCCAGGCCGATCAACGCCGTGCACCGTGCCGCCAGTTGTGCAGCAAGGACACCCGCGGCGGGTCGGCCAGACTGAAGTCTTCTGAGCGCAGCGTGAGGTTGGGGTTGTAGGCCGGGTCGCGCTCGAGCAGGTGGCCCCAGCGCGCCAGGAACGTCGCGCGCTCGGACTCGAACCGTGGCCGTCGCGCAGCGTTGCCGTCACGCCCACGTGAGAGCGATTCGTGGTGCAGCAGCACGGCGTGCGGCGTGTACAGGTTGCGCAGCCCGAGCGCGCGCAGGCGCAGGCAGAAGTCGACGTCGTTGAAGGCCACGGCGAAGGCCGCTGCATCGAGCCCGCCGATGGCCTCGTAGTGGGCGCGCCTCACGACCAGGCAGGCGGCGGTCACCGCGCTCACGGATTGCAGCTGCAGCGCACGACCGAGGTGACCGCCGTCGAACTCGCCCAGGCCCTTGTGGGCGTGAGCTGCGCCGCCGCCCACACCGAGGAACACACCGGCGTGCTGCACGCTGCGGTCGCCGTAGAGCAGCCGCGCGCCCACGGCACCGGTGCCCGGCAGCGCGGCCAGGCTGACCATCTCGCGCAGCCAGTCGCCCGCGATGACTTCGATGTCGTTGTTGAGCAAGGCGATGAACTCGCCGCGGCACTGCGCCACGGCGGCGTTGTTGAGTTCGGCGTAGTTGAACGGTCGGGCGTCGCGCAGCACACGCACGCCCGGCGTGCCGCCCATGTCTTGCAGGTAGCGCAGGCAGGCCGGGTCATCGGAGCCGTTGTCGACGACGACGATCTCGAAATCCGGGTAGTCGGTGAGCGAGCGGACGCTGTCGATGCAGCTGCGCAGCAGCTTGAGCTGGTTGCGTGTGGGAATGACGATGCTCACCCGCGGCGCCGGCTCGGGCAGGCTGAAGCGCACCCGCACGCCGGCGGGCGTGAGTGCCGCGCTGCCGCGCAGACCCAGGCGATCGAGGTGGGCTGCGACGGCGATGGCGTCGGCATCGAGCCCAGGGGCTCCGGTCGCTCGGTGCACCAGCACGTGCGGCACGTGCACCACGGCCTCGGCTGCGAGACCGCAGCTGGCACGCAGGATCAGATCGTGTGGCCCGCGCACCCCGGCCCTCAGCACAGGGTCGAGCCGATCGGCGCGCCACAGCGCGGCCGGGCCGATGAAGTCGCCCGCCAGCAGCAGCTCGGGGTTCCAGTCGCACAGGAACGCCGGGTCGCAGCGCTGGCCGTGGGCGTCCAGCCGATCGTGGTCGGCGTAAATGAGTTGCGCCTCTGGCGAGTGCACGGCCGCTTCGGCCAGCAGCAGCAGCGCGTGCGCTCGCCAGGCGTCACCGGCGGTGGCCTGCACCAGCCAGGGAGCTGCTTCCTCGATGGACCCCGACGCGCCGAGCGACACCCGCGCGTCGGCGGCTGCGGTGGCGCTGGCCCAGGCTGCGGTGGCGCCATCACCGTGGCCGGTGAGTTCGAGCCGCCACGCGGGGTAGCGCTGCGCCAGCAGGCTCGCGTAGGTCGCGTCCAGGGCTTGCGCGCTGGCGCCAGCGAGCGCCAGACGCACGGTGATGCGTGGCGTGGCGGGCAGGTCCGCCAGCCGGGCGTCCAGCGCGGCCAGGGTGGCGTCGTCCAGCGTGTCGTGGCGCGTGCACCAGACGTCGTAGCGCATCCGGGCGGATCGCTTGCGCCGTTGCAGGCGGCGCCTGTTGATCAGCCACAGCCAGCGCTTGAGCTCAGCCAGTCGGGTCGTGATCAGCATGCGTGCGCGGTGAACAAGGTGGCGTCGGATGCGTCGCGGCCGGCGGGAGCGCCGCAGCGCATGGCGTCAGGCGACGACGTCGGTCGGCGTGATCCAGCGCCACTGCCCCGGCGCCAGATCTGCAGGCAACGCCAGCGCGCCGTAGCGGCTGCGGTGCAGCGCTTCGACCCGGTTGCCCACCGCGGCCACCATGCGCTTGACCTGGTGGTACTTGCCTTCGGTGAGCGTCATGCGCAAGCCGTGCAACTCGCCCAGCTCGGCGGCTTGCGGGCCGTTGAAGAGGCCGGTGGATTCGGCTGCGGCGGCGCGCACCGGCACCGGGTCGTCGATCAGCGTCACGCCGTGCAGCAACTGCTGAACCTGCTCGTCGGTGACCGGGTGCTTGCAGCCGATCTCGTAGACCTTGGGCACATGGTGCTTGGGCGAGGTCCAGCGGTGGATCAGCTTGCCGTCGTCGGTGAGCAGCAGCAAGCCGGTGGTGTCCTCGTCGAGGCGGCCCACGGCTTGCACGTCGCGCCGGCGCAGCGGTGCGCTCAGCAGGCTGTACACGCTCGGGTGGTGCTTGGGCTTTTGCGAGCACTCGTGGCCGGCCGGCTTGTTCAGCACGATCAGCGCCTGGGTGCGAAACGGCCACGACTCGCCGCGCACGTTGAACTGCAGGCCTTCAGGGTCGAACTCCTCGAACGGGTCGTCGGCCCGCGCGCCGGCGATGCTGACGAAGCCGCCGATGATCAGACCCTCGCATTCACGCCGTGAACCGAAACCCTGCGAGAACAGCACCTGCGCGAGCTTCAAGGCTTCTTGTCCAGGGTCATGCGCTCGTTGTCGCGCTTCATCTGGAAGCGGTTCAGAAAGCTGTTGCCCAGCAGCACATGCGGCATCGGCATGGGCAGCACGGCGGCTTCGACGTTGTAGACCTGCACGTCGCCCACGCGCACGACGGCGAGCGACGTGCGGTAGCCGTTGACCGTGCCGTTGGCGGTGTTGCCGGTGAGGTGCTCGCCGTCCTTGTATTTCAGGCCGATGCGATCGGCCTCGGCAGCGCTGATCGCGATGGTGGTCGCACCGGTGTCGACCATGAACTGCACCGCCTTGCCGTTGATGCTGCCGCCGGTGACGAAGTGGCCGCCGTCGGCCGCCGACAGGACGATCTGCGTGCCGGCACCGGCGCTGTTGGCGCCAGCCAGGCTGACCGGCGCGCCGCCCAGCACCAGCGTTTGCCGCTTGCCAGCGATGTCGATCACGGCCTCGCTCGGGTTCACGCTGATCAGCTGCACGCCTGCCACGGCGCTGCCCACGCTCAGCGAGCGTGGCACGCCGTCAATCACCAGCAGGGCGCGGTAGCCCATGTGGCCGCTGAACGACACGCTTTGCGAGCAGGCGACGCCACAGGCGAAGACCCACAGCGCGGCCAGCGACCGCTTCATGGTGATCAATCGCGGAAGTTGTTGAACGACAGCGGCGCGTCGGCCAGGTCCTTGCGGATCATGGCCATGGCCGCTTGCAGGTCGTCGCGCTTGCCACCGGTGACGCGCACGCTGTCGCCCTGGATGGCCGCTTGCACCTTGAGCTTGCTTTGCTTGACCAGCGTTTGCAGCTTCTTGGCCGTTTCGCTGTCGATGCCGGTCTTGATGACGATGAGCTGCTTGACCTTGTCGCCGCCGATCTTTTCGATCTTGGCGGTGCGGTCGAGGTAGCGCACGTCGACGTTGCGCTTGGCCATCTTGGTCAGCACGATGTCCATGACCTGGTCGATCTGGAAATTGCTGTCGGCCCACACCGTGAGCTCCTTGTCTTTCAGCTCGACCTTGGACGACGAGCCCTTGAAATCGAAGCGGGTGCCGATTTCCTTGGAGGCCTGGTCGATGGCGTTGCGCACTTCGACGAGATCGGGTTCGAGAACGGTGTCAAAACTGGGCATGGTGGTCGCCTTGAAAGGGAAGCCGATGAGGGGCGGCAATCAACGAAAATTCTGCCATGCACATCGAGTCCGGCGTGAGCCTTCGCCCCTACAACAGCTTTGGCTTGCCGGCCGTGGCGCACACCTTGGTGCGCATTGCCAGCGACGCCGATGTGCGGCGGGTGGTCGATCATCCCACGCTGGGCCGCGCGCCGAAGTTCGTGCTGGGCGGCGGCAGCAACATCATCCTCACGCGCGACATGCCGCAAGTGGTGCTCAAGGTCGAGGTGTCGGGGCTGCGGCTGATCGAGCAGCGCGCCGACGCCTGGATCGTCGAAGCCGGTGCCGGCGAGTCGTGGCACGCTCTGGTGATGTGGTCGCTGGCTCAGGGTTTCCCGGGGCTCGAGAACCTGGCGCTGATCCCGGGCACCGTGGGTGCCTCGCCGGTGCAAAACATAGGCGCTTATGGCGTCGAGCTGCAAGACCGCTTCGAATCGCTCGATGCGGTCGACCTGCGCACCGGCCTGACGGTCACGCTCGGGCACGAGCGCTGCGCCTTTGGCTACCGCGACAGCGTGTTCAAGCGCTCGCTGGCCGGGCTGGTGGTGATCACCCGGGTGCGCTTTCGGCTGCCGCGGCCGTGGCAACCGGTGCTCGGCTATCTAGAGCTGGAGCGCAAACTGGCCGAGCTGCGAATTGCCGACCCGGCCGCGCAACCCACGGCGCGGCAGGTGGCCGACTGGGTGATCGACATCCGCCGCGCCAAGCTGCCCGACCCGGCGCTCATCGGCAACGCCGGCAGCTTCTTCAAGAACCCGGTGGTCACGCCCGAACAGTGCCGCGACATCATCGGCCGCGACCCTGAAATCGTGCACTACCCGATGCCCGACGGCAGCGTGAAACTGGCTGCCGGCTGGATGATCGATGCCTGCGGCTGGAAGGGCAAGACCGTGGGTCAGGCGGGCGTCTATGAAAAGCAGGCGCTGGTGCTGGTCAACCGTGGAGACGCCATCGGATCGGAAGTGATGACGCTGGCTCGCGCCATCCAGGAAAGCGTCTACGGCCGCTTTGGCATCAGGTTGGAGACCGAGCCGGTGGTGGTGTGAGCGCCGCGCCGGCGGTGTCGCCGAGCCGCGTGCGCACCAGCGCGATGTGGCTGCGCAGCGCGTACAGCTCGTCGGTGTAAGACAGCGGCACCGACACGCGCGAGACCCGCGACTCGAGCTCGTCGAGCTCATCGAGCAAGGTCTGCCGCGCTTCGGTGTCGCTGCGCGCTTCGATCTCGCGCAACTGCTCGTACCAGCGGAACACGCGCCGACGAATGCGCAGCTGGTAGACCGGCGGCAGCACGCGTGTGAAGGGCAGCAGCATCGCCAGGATCGACACGACCACCGGCCACATGCGGTCGATCAGGTTGGCCACGCCAAACGGCAGGTGGCGCTGCAGCACCGGCACGCCGTTTTGATAGAAGCGCTGCGCCTCCTTGGCCAGCGCTCGCTCGGTGTTGAGCGGGCTCGGGAAGTCGCCCTTGCGCTGGAACCAGCCGGCGCCGCCATGGATCTTTTGCGCGGACTGCACGAACAGCTGGATCAGCGCCGGGTGCGTGCCCTCACGCGCGACCAGCGTGGCCGCGGGCGCCACCAGATGCACGTCGTGCGCGGGCACATCGCCGGCCAGATCGACCACGCCGCGCGGCAGCACCAGCGGGCGCATGAAGGCAAAGCGGCGTGAATAGGCCTCGGCCTGCGCAAAGTCGAACAGCCGGATGCCAGGCGTGTTCAGCAGCGCTTGCACCGCCTGGGATTCGGGCGCCGACGCCAGCGCCAGCGCATCGGACTCACCGGCCAGCAAGGCTGCCACCGCGGCGGCCGCGGGCGCCCTGAGCAGCGTGAGCTGCGGCTCGGCGAGGTGGTTGGCCTCGAGCATCCCTTCCATCAGGTGCTGGATGCCGCTGCCGGGCGCGCCGATGTTGAGCCGCCAGCCGGCCAGCTGCGGCAGCGACGACAGCGTGTCGGAGCGCAGCAGACGACGGGCTGAATCTTCACGGTAGAACAGCCAGATGGGTTCGTAGAACAGGCTGCCCAGCGAGACCAGCGAGGGCGGCGCGTTGGCCTCCTCGGAGGTTGCGCTCAGGTCATCGAAGCCGCCTTGCACGAACGCCAGATCGACGTCCGAATGGGGGTCACGCAACAGCGCGAGGTTCTCGGCGGTGCCCTGCGTGGAACGCAGCTCGACGTCGATGCCGTGTTCCTTGAGCAGCGCGGCATAGCGCTTGCCAAACGCCGCATAGGCGCCTTGCTCGACGCCGGTGGCCAGCACGACCTTCTTTGGCGGGGTCGGGTCGAGCACGTAGTACGCCAGCAGCAGCAGCGCGACGGCGAGCAGCAAGAACGGCCCGACGGTCAGGGTGAGATCGCGCAGTGATTGCGCCGCATTGCGCGGAGGCGTGTTCATGTCGACATTAGATCCTGTGGTGTCACCGCTGCCGTGCGTGGCGCCTATTCGCCGCGCAGCAGCCGCTCAGCCAGTGCCGAAGGCAGTCCGGCGGCGATGATCTTGGCCGCTGCCTTGAGGTTGTTGTACGACACGCGCCAGAAGGTCAGCGCGGCCGTGTCGGTGTCGAAGGTGGCGTAGCAGGCATGGGTGTTGCCGTCACGCGGCTGTCCCGTCGAGCCGACGATGGCGAGCCAGCGCGATGACACCGGCAGCGCGATCGTGGTGCCCGGCTTGAACGCTGCCGCGCCGCTCGCCCCCCCCTCGCTCAGGTGGTACAGCCCTTGTTCATGCACATGGCCGCAAAAGATGTGGCGCGCGGTGGTGGCTTGCAGGCAGGCTGCCGCCTCGAGACGGCCCGTCACATAGCCCCACTGCGCTGGCGCCACGTTGTTGGCGTGGACGAACAACTGTTCGCCCTCAGTGTGGGTGAGCGGCAGACCGGAGAGAAAGTCGATCTGGCTGGCCGACAACTGCTGGCGCGTCCAGGTGACCGCCTCGCGCGCCTGCGGAACCATGGAATTGCGTGGGCCGTTGACCACCGCCTCGTCGTGATTGCCCTGGATCGCGAGGGCGCCTTCGTCGACCAGCGCTCGAACCCGATCGACCACCCAGCCGGGGTCGGCACCGTAGCCCACGAAGTCGCCGAGCAGCGCGTGGCGATCGACGCATTCAGACGCGGCGTGCTCGAGCACCGCCTCGAACGCCTCGCGGTTGGCGTGCACGTCGGTGATGAGGGCGAGCTTCATGACACCCGCGACAGCGCTTCAGCCGATGCGGCCGAGCAGCAGGTATTCCATCAGCGCCTTTTGCACGTGCATGCGGTTTTCGGCTTCGTCCCACACCACGCTGTGCGGGCCGTCGATCACGTCGGCATCCACTTCTTCGCCACGGTGCGCCGGCAGGCAGTGCATGAACAGCACGTCGGGTTGCGCCACGGCGAGCATGTCGCGGTCCACGCGCCAGTCGGCAAAGGCCTTTTGGCGCGCCTCGTTTTCGGCTTCGTAGCCCATGCTGGTCCACACGTCGGTGGTCACCAGATGCGCGCCACGGCAGGCATCCATCGGGTTGTCGAACACCTTGACGCAGGCCTGGTTGCTCACGCCGGCGACCTTGGCGTCGATCTCGTAGCCGCTGGGCGTGCTCACGTGCAGCGTGAAGCCCAGCACGTCGGCCGCTTGCAGCCAGGTGTTGGCCATGTTGTTGCCGTCGCCCACCCAGGCCACGACCTTGCCGCGGATGCTGCCGCGGTGCTCGATGTAGGTGAACACATCGGCCAGGATCTGGCAGGGGTGGTATTCGTTGGTCAGGCCGTTGATGACCGGCACGCGCGAATGCGCCGCGAAGGCCTCGATCTTGGTGTGCTCGAAGGTGCGGATCATCACCACGTCGACCATGCGGCTGATCACGCGCGCGCTGTCTTCGATCGGCTCGGCGCGCCCGAGCTGGCTGTCGCCCGAGGTGAGGTTCACCACCGAGCCGCCCATCTGGTACATGCCGGCTTCGAAGCTGACTCGGGTGCGGGTGCTGGCCTTTTCGAAAATCATCGCCAGCGTGCGGTCGTACAGCGGCGTGTACTTCTCGTAGTTCTTGAAGCGCTTCTTGATGAGCGTGGCGCGGCCAAGCAGGTAGTCGTACTCCTCGGCGCTGAGGTCCTTGAACTGCAGGTAGTGCCGCATGGGCACCTGACCGGTTTTGATGGTGGGCGTGTTCACGGCTGTTCCGGGTTTTGCAGGAAATCTTTGATCAGACGGCCGAGGATCGTGGCCATCTGCCCGGCTTCGGCCAGGCTCAGGATCAGCGGCGGAACCAGGCGCACGACCCGATCGGCGGTCACGCTGATCAGCAAGCCGGCCCGCGCTGCGCGCAACAGCAGGTCGCCGCACGGGCGATCGAGCTCGATGCCCAGCATCAGGCCCTGGCCGCGGATCTCGATCACGCCGGTCAAGCCAGCGAGTTCCCGCGCGAGGCCAGCACGCAAGGCCGCGCCGACCGTGGTGGCGTTTTCCAGCAGGTGGTCTTCTTCCATGATGCGCAGCGTTTCGATGCCTGCGCGCATGGCCAGCGCATTGCCGCCGAAGGTGCTGCCGTGGTTGCCCGGTTGCAGCACCTCGGCCGCGCGCGGGCCGCACACCACGGCGCCGATCGGCACGCCCGAACCCAGCCCCTTGGCCAGTGGCATCACGTCGGGCACGATGCCGGCCCACTGGTGGGCAAACCACTTGCCGGTGCGCCCGGTGCCGCACTGCACCTCATCGAGCATGAGCAACCAGTCGCGCTCGTCGCACAGGCGGCGAATTGCGCGCAGGTACTCGGGGGTGGCCGGGTTGACTCCGCCTTCGCCCTGAATGACCTCCAGGAACACCGCCACCACGTTGGGGTGCGCTTCGGCCGCGCTTTCGATGGCGGCCACGTCGTTGAGCGGCACCCGCACGAAGCCTTCGACCAGCGGGCCGAAGCCGGCCTGGATCTTCGGGTTGCCCGTGGCCGACAGCGTGGCGATCGAGCGGCCGTGAAACGCTTTTTCGTAGACGATGACTTCGGGGCGCTCGATGCCCTTGTCGTGGCCGAACTTGCGGGCGATCTTCAGTGCTGCTTCGTTGGCTTCGAGGCCGCTGTTGCAGAAGAACACCCGCGTCAACCCCGACAACTCGCACAACTTGGCCGCCAGTTGCTCCTGCAGCGGTGCGCCGTAGTAGTTCGACGTGTGGATGAGTCGACCGATTTGCTCTTGCAGCGCCGGCACGAGTTTGGGGTGGGCGTGGCCCAGCGTGTTGACCGCGATGCCACCGAGTCCATCGAGATACTTGTTGCCCTCGGTGTCCCACACCCAGCAGCCCTCGCCGTGCGACATCGCCATGGGCAAGCGCCCATAGGTGTGCATCACGTGGGGTTCGGGATCGACGACAGGCTTTTCAGGGGCGTTCATGCGGGGGGTGTGTTGGCAAGCTTGCGAGCACGACGCGTGCGGTGTCGCACGGCATCACCGGAGTGCGGAAATTCTAAGTCCGGCCCCCGGGCGCCGCGGGCGAGCCTTGATCAGTTCGCCGCCGCTTGCGGTCCGTGATGACGATCTTGAATCATGGCGTGGAGCAGGCGGCACAATCAGAGGCGGTGACGCGAAGGCTGGATCGACAGATCCCATGACAGTCGCACCCGCTCATCCCCGAACCCGAAGCATGGACCCAGCACAAATACACGAAGTGTTCATTCAAGGCATCACGCTGAGCGGGCAGACGTTTCGCCCCAGCGATTGGGCCGAACGCCTGGCAGGCGCCATGTCGTGTTTCCGACCGGAGGGCACCACCGGCGGGATCGGCTCGTTCATCGGCTACTCGCCGTACTGCGTTCCCCGGGTGATCAATGGCGTGAAGTGCGTGATCGTCGACGAGCGGTTGCGCGAGGTCGCGCCCATGGCCTGGGACTTCGTCATGAACTTCGCACGCGACAACGAACTGCAGGTGGCGCAAGCCTGCTTGCTGCCCAACGTGCCGGAGACTTGAGCGCAGCGGTGTCCGGCATCGCAACGACGGCCATGAAAAAGGCCCGCAGTTGCGGGCCTTCGAGGCGAACCGGTGGGAGCCGGATCAGGCCGCGGGTGCAGCCAGCGCCTTGACCTTGGCTGACAAACGGCTCTTGTGGCGAGCCGCCTTGTTCTTGTGAAACAGCCCCTTGTCGGCAACCGAGTCAATGACCTGTTCGGCCGTCTTGAACAAGTCGGTGGCTTTCGCCTTGTCGCCGGCCAAAACGGCCTTTTGAACATTCTTGATCACCGTGCGGAACTTCGACCGCAAGGCGGTGTTCGCGGCGTTGAGCCTGACGTCCTGACGAACGCGCTTCAACCCAGAGGCAATGCGGACGGTTTTCTTTTTCGCTTTTGAGGAGGTGGCCATGCTGTAATTTGTTCAGTTGGAACAGAGCCCGCGAGTGTAGCATCTTGCGGGCTCTCCCGGGCGGTCGTTGCGCCCATCCGTTGAGGGCTCGGGGCGCAAGCCGAATCGGCGCTACCGTCGCGCACCCAAGCCTTGGGACTTCTGTCCATGAATCTGCTGCGCGCTGCCTCCACTGTTTCGTTGTTGACCCTGGTCTCACGCGTGACCGGCCTCGGCCGTGAGCTGATCGTGGCCTCGAGCTTTGGCGTCAGTGCCGAGACCGACGCCTTCAATGTCGCCTTTCGCATCCCGAATCTGCTGCGCCGGCTGTTCGCCGAGGGCGCGTTCTCCCAGGCCTTCGTGCCCATCCTGGCTTCGAGCCGTGCCGCCGAAGGCGACGGCCCCACCCGCGACCTGATCAACGCGGTGGCCACCGTGCTCTTTTGGGCGCTGGTGATGACCACGCTGGCGGGCGTCGTCGCGGCGCCCGTGCTCGTTTGGATGATGGCTTCGGGTCTGCAGGCGTTTGACTCTGCGGTGGTGATGACACGGGTGATGTTCCCGTACATCGGCTTCATGTCGCTGGTGGCGCTGGCTGCCGGGGTGCTCAACACCTGGAAGCGCTTTGCCATTCCGGCTGTCACGCCCGTGTTGTTGAACCTGTGTGTGATGGCCGCCGCCTGGTGGCTTGCGCCGTGGTTCAAGACGCGGGGCATCGAGCCGATCTTCTCGTTGGCTGCCGGGGTGCTGCTGGGAGGCGTGCTTCAACTGACCGTGCAATGCGCGGCGCTGTATGCCCTGGCCAAGCTGCCGAAGATCGGCGTCACGTGGCGCGGTGTCGGGTCGGCGTGGCGACATCCTGGCGTGCGGCGCGTGTTGCGCCAGATGGCGCCGGCGATCATTGGCGTGTCGGTGGCGCAGGTGTCGCTGCTGATTAATACGCAGATCGCCTCACATGTGGGAACGGGCGCGGTTTCCTGGCTGACCTACGCCGACCGGCTGATGGAGTTCCCCACCGCCTTGCTCGGCGTGGCGCTGGGCGTGGTGCTGCTGCCGCAGTTGTCGGCCGCGCAAGGCGCCAGGGACGACGCCACCTACTCCAACTTGCTCGATTGGGGCTTGCGGCTGGTGCTGTTGCTGGCCCTGCCGTGCGCAGTCGCCTTGCTGCTGCTTCCAACCGCGCTGGTGTCTGTGCTGTATCACTACGGGCACTTCACGCCGCTGGATGTGCAGCAGACGGTGTGCGCGCTGCGGGGTTACGGCGTGGGGTTGCTCGGGCTGATCGCGGTGAAGGTGCTGGCGCCGGGCTTCTATGCGCAACAGGACATCCGCACCCCGGTTCGCATTGCGGTGGTCGTGCTGGTGTTGACCCAACTCATGAACCTGGCGCTGGTGCCCGTGCTCGGGCACGCCGGGCTGGCGCTGTCGATCGGCCTGGCCGCGCTGATCAACGCCGGCTGGCTGTTCATCGGGTTGCGCCGACGCGGAACCTATGTGCCGGCCGCTGGATGGAGAGGCTTCGCGCTGCGCGTGCTGGGCGCGAATGTGGCGCTGGCGCTGGCGCTGGCCGCCGCCGCGTCGGGTTTCGACTGGATCGGCTTGGGTTCGCAGCGTTTGTTGCGCGTGGGGTTGCTGGTCGGCTGTCTGACCGGCGCGGCCACCCTGTATTTCGTTGCCTTGCGATTGACGGGAATTCGCCTCGGCGACTTTGCCCGCCGGGGCTGAGTCGAACTGTCCGCACGGTCTCGGCCATTACACTGGAAACATGCCCGGAACCCTGCATTTCGACACGCCGACCGCGCTCGAATACTTCACCTCTCTGGTGGCTGACGACGCCAGTTTCTCGGTGCTCGAGGCTGCCGTCGCGATCGCCCAGGATGAGTATCCCGGCCTCGACACACAGGCGGTGCTGTCGGACATTGATGCGCTGGCCGAAAGGCTGAAGCGGCGCATTCCTGCCGATTTGGCGACCCTGCAGAAAGTGCGCTTGCTCAACCAGTATTTCTTTCAGGAGTTGGGGTTTGGCGGCAACGTCAACAACTACTACGACCCTTGCAACAGCTATGTGCATGAGGTGCTGATCAGGCGCCGAGGCATCCCGATCACGCTGGCAACGATCTACGTCGAGCTGGCCACACAAATCGGTCTGGACGCCCACGGGGTCTCTTTCCCGGGGCACTTCCTGGTCAAGGTCAGCTTGGCTCAAGGAGCGCAAATCGGCGACGTGGTGATCGACCCGTTCACGGGTCAGTCCTTGTCCGGTGACGACCTCGAAGACAGGCTGATGCCTTACCGGCGCAGCCAGGCGTTGATGGGCGAGGCCGAAGCGCCTTTGTCGTATTTCCTGCGGCCGGCGTCGGCTCGCGAGACCCTCGCCCGGATGCTGCGAAATCTGAAGGAGATCCACCGCACCGCCGAGGACTGGCCCCGGTTGCTGTCCGTGCTGGACCGTCTCGTGGTGCTGTTGCCCCAAGCCCTCGAGGAGCGTCGGGACCGTGGCCTGGCCTGTGCGGAATTCGGGCGGCCGGCCCAAGCGATTGCAGACCTCGAGGCTTACTTGAAGCAACGACCGGATGCGGATGACCGGTTTTTCCTTGTCGAACAGCTCGCCCACCTGCGCCGGGATCTGCCGCCGCGCCTGCATTGAAGCCGCCGGTGATACGAGCGCCAGCGGCCTGGACTTGCGGGCGGTCTTGACTCGATGAAACAAATTCCCCTGCCCATTGCCACCGACGCGGTGCAAAGCTTCGACTCGTTCTTGCCCGGCGACAACGCGATGGCGCTGCAGCAACTGCGTGACGTCGGGCCCGGTTCGGCGCCCCTCTATCTGTGGGGTCCGCAGGGCTGTGGCAAGACCCATCTGCTCAAAGCCATGGCCCTCGAAAGGCAGGATTCGGGCGGAACCCTCGGCTGGTTCGACCCGTCGGACCGCACTGCCTGGGCCTTCGATGAGGCCTGGAGCTTGCTGGTGCTTGACGACTGTGATGAGTTGAGTGCGGTGCAGCAGCAAGCGGCGTTTGCGCTGTTTGTCGAGGCCACCTCGCACGGCGTACCCGTGGCCGCGGCTGGCCGCGTGCCGCCGGTCGATCTGCCGTTGCGCGACGACCTGCGCTCTCGCCTGGGCTGGGGCCATGTCCTGTCGATTCAACCCTTGTCCGAGGCACAGTCTCGCGGCGCGCTCAGACGTGAGGCCGATCGTCGGGGCTTGTTCCTGTCTGACGATGTGATCGACCATTTGCTCCATCGCTACGCGCGCGATTTGAAGCACCTGATGGACCAACTCGATCGACTCGACGAATTTGCGCTGATTCACAAGCGCGCGATCACCGTTCCCTTGCTGCGCCAGATGCTGATGGAAACGAATGACAACAGCCCGACCGGGGATCCGCCTTGAACCTGTGCCTTTTTGACCTTGACGACACCTTGCTGCCGATCGACTCGGACCACGCCTGGGGCGAATTCGTGATTTCGCTGGGCTGGGTCGATGAGCCGAGCTTCCGGCGGGACAACGACATCTTCTTTGCGCAGTACAAGGCGGGGCAACTGGATGTTCACGGCTACATCGAGTTCGCCACCCGCCCGCTGCGAGAGCGCAGCCGCGAGGAACTCGACGCAACCCATCGCCTGTTCATGCAGCGGGTGATCGAACCCCAACTGCACGAAAGCGCCCGCAATCTGGTGCGTCGGCACCAAACAGATGGTGACCGCGTGGCACTGGTGACCGCCACCAATGAGTTCGTCACGGCGCCGATCGCTGCGGCCTTCGGTATCGAGCACCTGATCGCCATGCAACTCGAGCGCGATGCGCGCGGTAGCATCACGGGGCGCATCCAGGGCATTCCAAGTTACCGCGAGGGCAAGGTCCGGCGGGTTGAGGAGTGGCTGGCTGCACAAGGTGCGTCGTGGGGTGACTTCGGGCGGGTCACGGTCTACAGCGATTCGCTCAATGACCTGCCCCTGCTCGAAAAGGCCACAGATCCCGTGGCGACCAACCCATCCCCCGCGCTGTCAGCGCTCGCCGGCCAGCGGGGATGGCGCACTTTGAACCTGTTCACATGATCAAGAAGTTTCTCGACAAGCTCATGGGCAAGCCGGCCAAGATGACGGCGGCGAAAGCGCCTCACGGCAAACGCGTCGAGGTGACCAAGGCGGATCACCAGATCGACGCCACGCTGGTCGACCACCGTGCCCTCAAGGTGGTGCAAACGCTGGTCGATGCCGGGCACGAGGCCTACATCGTGGGCGGCGCAGTACGCGACCTGCTGCTCGGGTTGCGTCCGAAGGACTTCGATGTGGCCACCGATGCCACGCCTGAACAGGTCAAGTCGCTGTTCAGGCGCGCGTTCATCATCGGCCGGCGTTTTCGCATCGTGCACGTGGTGTTCGGTCGCGGCCGGCAAGACCTCGGGCTGAGCGAAGTCATCGAGGTGTCGACCTTCCGTGCCCTGATGGACGCGGCTGCCGCCGATCAGGTGGCGGGCAACGAAAAGACGTCCAAGGGCGAGATGGCTGGCAAGACCCACGTGATCGACGCCGAGGGACGGGTGCTGCGCGACAACGTGTGGGGCCCGCAGATCGAAGATGCTGCGAGGCGCGACTTCACCGTCAACGCGATGTACTACGACCCGGTGCGCGAGATCGTGGTCGACTATCACGGCGGCATCAAGGACGCCAAGAAGAAGTTGTTGCGCATGATCGGCGACCCCGAGACGCGTTACCGCGAAGACCCGGTGCGCATCGTGCGTGCGGTGCGCTTCGCCGCCAAGCTGGGCTTCGAGATCGAACCCAAGACGCGTTCGCCGATCCAGGCGATGTCGGCGCTGCTCGAAAACGTGCCGCAGTCGCGCCTTTTCGACGAAATGATCAAGCTTCTGCAGACGGGTCATTCGCTGGCCAGCCTGGATGAGTTGCGCAAGCAGGGTCTGCACCGCGGCACGTTCCCGGTGCTCGACACGCTGCTCGATGAAACCCGCGGCAACACGGCACACCGTGAGTTCGTGCGGCTCGCGCTGGCCGACACCGACCGGCGCGTGTCGGAAGGCAAACCGGTGGCGCCGAGCTTCATGCTGGCTTGCATGCTGTGGCACGAAGTGCAGTCGCGCTGGGATCAACTGAAGGCGGCTGGCGAGCCTGCCTTCGCTGCGCTGCAGCAGGCGGTGGAGGCGGTATTCGATGCGCGCATCGGCGACATCTCCGGGCGCGGCAAGCTCGCTGGCGACATGCGTGAGATCTGGCTGATGCAGCCGCGCTTCGAGCGGCGTGTGGGCAGTGCGCCGTTCACGCTGGTCGAGCAGCCGCGATTTCGCGCCGGGTTTGACTTCCTGCGTTTGCGCGCCGAAGCGGGCGAAGTGGCCGTCGATCTGGGCCGCTGGTGGGAAGAGTTTTCGCTGGCCGACGAGGATGAGCGTCGTCGGTTGATGGACGTGGCGCGCGAACAGGATGTTGCTCGTCGCCACAGCGTGCCAGTCGGCGAATCGCTGGCCACCACCCCTTCTGACCCAGCCAAGAAGCGCCGCCGCCGGCGTCGCAAACCTGCCGGCGAGAGCAGTGGACCCGCCGAGGGAAATACCGAGGCTGCGTGACCGAGGCCACCGTCTACATCGGCCTGGGCGCCAACCTGGGCGACGTGCGTGCAACGCTGAGCGCCGCGTACGCCGACTTGCAGCAACTGCCCGGCACTCACGGGCACCGTTGCTCCCCATGGTTCAGCAGTCGGCCCGTCGATGCGTGCGGCCCGGACTACCTCAATGCGGTCGCCTGCTTCGAGACGGCGCTGTCGCCGCAATCGGTGCTGGCCGAGCTGCAGCGCATCGAGGCCCGCCACGGGCGCGAGCGTCCCTACCGCAACGCCCCGCGCACCCTGGACCTGGACCTGCTGCTGCACGGGCAGGTGTCCCTGAACACCCCGGATCTGACCGTTCCGCATCCACGCCTGCACGAAAGAGCCTTCGTGGTGATGCCTCTGGCGTCGCTGGCGCCGGACCTCATCGTTCCCGGCCGGGGCGCTATCCGTTGGCTGCTGCCGGCGCTAGCGGGACAGGTGATTGAGCAGGTGTGCTGATCTCGGAGTCAACCTGGTACTCGAAGTAGCGCTGGGCGGCAAAGGCGATCGTGGCCATCAGGACGCCAGAACCCACCAGCAGGGCCAGCATCACCCCAAGAACGGCGCCCAAGCCGCCCTCTGAAGGGGGCGAGTCGCGGTTGAAGCGGGCATTCCATTTCTCGTCAGACGTGAGGCCATAGACGATGGCTGCGAGCATCGCGGCCGAGATGGTGCACCCCAGCAGAGGGATCAGTGTCCACGCGAGTTGGTCGTCCTGCCCCAGCGAGCGCATGCGCATCACGCCATACAGACCGATGAGGGTGGGCGCCGGATGCAGCCAACCCGGGATGTCGCGAAATCCATGCAGGTAGAAGCGATGCCAGCCCAGACTTCCGCCAACGATGGCGATCCAGGTGGCCCAGGTTTTTGACTTCGTGGATGTCCTCGGCGTTTTCGACATCCCCATCACAGTGGACCTCGCGGGCTGAAGCGAAGGTTGGGGGCGATGGACGCGGTGTTGGCGATTTGAGTTGGTATTGATGTCACGGTGCTGGGCGTTTGTGGTGTGCCAGTTTACAATCGAGGGTTCTCGTGACGGCTGTCATTCTTTTGCCCTCGGTGTTTTCCGGGGCGTGAGGTCCGGCGTATCTACGGCACGGAGCGTTTGGCGGCCTCATGGCTGTCCGTTTTTCTGTTCTGCTCGACCGGAGTGTCTCCCGGGTGCGGCGGGCAACCCAACATTCAAGGAAACATCGTGGTTGTGATTCGACTTGCTCGTGGCGGCGCCAAGAAGCGCCCTTTTTTCAACATCGTCGTTGCTGACTCTCGCGTGCGCCGCGATGGCCGCTTCATCGAGCGCGTCGGTTTTTACAACCCGGTCGCTTCGGGTGCCGAGCAGCCGCTGCGTGTGGCGTTTGACCGTGTCGCTTACTGGACTGGCACTGGCGCTCAGATGTCTCCGACGGTGACCCGACTCATCGACCAGGCCAAAGCCGCTGCGGTCTGAACCCGTCCATGGATGACGCTGGCCAGGGCGAACTGGCCTGGCCGGATGACGCCATTGAGGTCGGGTGCATCACCGATGCATGGGGCGTCAAGGGGTGGTTCAAGGTCAAGCCGTTTTCCTCGGATCCGCAAGCGCTGTTTTCTTCACGGCGCTGGTTTGTGAGGGCTTCCGAGTCGGTGGGGCCTGCCGGAAGCGTCAAGGCGGCCGGCTTGCCCCCACTGATCAAGATCGTGGCGGTGAAGAACCACGGTGACGGTGTCGTGGCGCAGGCACAGGATGTGTCCGATCGCGCCGGTGCCGAGGCCCTGCGTGGCGCGCGCCTGTTCATTTCACGAGGCAGCTTCCCCAGCGCTGGCCCCGACGAGTACTACTGGGTCGATCTGCTCGGATTGGCCGTTTTCAACCGCGAAGGCGAGCACCTCGGAGACGTCGTGGGGCTGATCGACACAGGTCCGCACAGCGTGATTCGCGTGTTGCCAGTCGGCGCTGCTGAAGGCGTCGAGGAACGGTTGATCCCCTTCGTCGCTGCATTCGTCGATTCTGTGAGCCTGACTCAGCGGCGCATCGGTGTCGACTGGGGTCTCGATTACTGATTGCCCAGGGTTGCACCCATGCGGTTCGACGTCATTACCCTTTTCCCCGAACTCTTTGCGCCGCACCTGACACACGGCATCACACGCCGCGCCTTCGAGTCGGCACAGGTGGATGTGCGGCTGTGGCCGTTGCGCGACTTTGCCGATGGTCACTATCGCCGTGTGGACGACCGTCCCTACGGCGGTGGGCCCGGGATGGTCCTGCTGGCTGAACCGCTCGAGCGCGCTCTGGCGGCCGTTCGTGCCGGCCGTGAAGGCGAGTCGGTCGACAGGCGGCCGGTGGTTCATTTCACGCCCACGGGTCGGCAGATCGATCAGCAGGTGGTCGCCGAATTCGCCGTTGGGGCGGGTGCGGTGCTGCTGTGCGGCCGGTACGAGGGCATCGATCAACGATTTCTCGACCGTCACGTCGACATCGAGTTGAGTCTCGGCGACTTCGTTCTGTCGGGCGGCGAACTGCCGGCGCTGGTTTTGCTCGATGGAGTCGCCCGGCTGCAAGACGGTGTGCTGGGTGACGCGCAGTCCCATCAGCAGGACAGCTTTTCAGACGGGTTGCTCGAAGGGCCGCACTACAGCCGCCCCGAATTGCTCGCCACCGATGACGGCACCTTGCCGATCCCGCCGGTGCTGCTGTCGGGAAACCACGCCCGCATTGCGCGCTGGCGCCGGGAGCAGTCGCTGGCGCTGACGGCGCGCAGGCGCCCTGATCTGATCGCTGCCGCCCGCGATGCTGGCCGATTGAGTACGCAAGACGAACTTTTCCTGAGCACACTGCGGTTACACTAGTCGGCTTTTCGATCCTCTGCCGCGACCGGATCAGCGCGCTTCTCATGGAAGCGCCTCCAACCGGAATCCCAATACTGCCAACACACGCGGGCAAGATCGCACGGAGAAAACATGAACCTGATTCAAACCCTCGAGCAAGAGGAAATTACCCGTCTTAACAAGACGATTCCCGTTTTTGCACCTGGCGACACCGTCATCGTCAATGTCAACGTGGTTGAAGGCACGCGCAAGCGGGTCCAGGCCTACGAGGGCGTGGTCATTGCCAAACGCAACCGCGGCCTCAACTCCAGCTTCATCGCCCGCAAGATTTCCAGCGGTGAGGGTGTCGAGCGCACGTTCCAGCTCTACAGCCCGCTGATCGCTTCGATCGAAGTCAAGCGCCGTGGCGATGTGCGTCGCGCCAAGCTGTACTACCTGCGCGAGCGCTCGGGCAAGTCGGCTCGCATCAAGGAAAAGTTGGGCTGATCCCGACGGTCCGGCGTTTACGCCTGACTTCGAAAGCCGCCTCACGAGGCGGCTTTTTCAATTTTCCATCCCATGTCGCTCATCTTCGATCCACAACGATTGCCCGTGCTGGCGGTCGACGATCACCTGCCGGCCGTGCCGCTTGACAGGCTGTCGGCGTCCGCGTTGCGTGAGCGGTTTGCGAAGTCGCTGGTCTGGACCCCTGAGTTGGTGGCCGAGCGCCCGCTGGGACAGCGATCGCCGGTCCATGCCTCGGTGCTGGTGCCTTTGCTTGAGCGCGAGGCCGGTTTGACCGTGCTGCTGACGCGGCGCGCCGAGCACTTGAGCGATCACCCCGGGCAGATCAGCTTCCCTGGCGGGCGCGCAGAGCCTCACGATCTGTCGCCCGTCGACACTGCGCTGCGCGAGGCCGAGGAGGAGATCGGACTGGCATCACACTGTGTCCAGGTGCTGGGATCGCTGCCGATCTACACCACGGTCACCAGCTTCATCGTGACCCCCGTGGTCGGGATCGTCCAGCCCGACTTCACGCTGCGCCTGGACCCCTCCGAAGTCTCGGAAGTGTTCGAGGTTCCGCTGGCCTTTCTGATGAGCCCCGCGCACCACCGGCGACATGCGGTGGGCGAGGGCGACGAGGCCAGAGAGTTCTTTTCCATGCCATGGCCGTCGCAGGAGGCGGACGGCTCGCCGCGCAGCCACTTCATCTGGGGCGCCACGGCCGCGATGCTGCGCAACCTCTACCGGTTTCTGTCCGCCTGAGGCGGCGAAGCCGGTCGGTATGATCGAACGCGATGAGTCTCTTCTCGGTTCTCCTGGCGCTGCTGCTTGAGCAGTTGAAGCCGCTTCAGCGCGGAACGGCCGTGCATGCGGCGCTCACGGCCTGGCTGCGCTGGGCGGCGCACACCTTTGATGCAGGGCAGCAGCGTCACGCCTGGGTTGTCTGGCTGACCACGGTGGTGTTGCCTGCGGTGCTGGTGTGGCTGGTCTACGCCGGGGTCGCGCATTACAGCTTGCTGTTGGGCCTGGCATGGAACGTTGCCGTGCTGTACCTCACTTTGGGGTTCCGGCAGTTCAGCCACTACTTCACCGACATTCGAGATGCGCTCGAGCGCGACGACGAATTCACCGCGCGCAGTCTGCTCACGGAATGGCGTCACCTCGACATGAGCGAACTGCCGCGCACCGAGTTGCTGCGCCATGTGATCGAGCACTCGCTGCTGGCCGCCCACCGTCATGTGTTCGGCGTGTTCTTCTGGTTCGTGGTGCTGTCGTCGCTCGGGCTGGGCCCGGCCGGGGCCATCCTGTACCGAACCGCCGAGTTCGCCAGCCGCTACTGGGGCTATCGCAGTGAGACGGTGGGCGAGCCGACCAACGAGCGGTTGCTGCGGCTGTCGCAAAGGTTGTTCGGGCTGATGGACCACTTCCCCGCGCGGCTCACCGCGTTCGGCTTCGCGGTGGTTGGCAATTTCGAGGAAGCGATCAACGGCTGGCGCCGGGACGCCGAACTCTGGCGACACCCCAATGAAGGCGTCATCCTGGCCGCCGCTGCGGGGGCCGTGGGCGTTCAGTTGGGCGGGCGTGCCGCACCTGGCGTGACGCCAGACCGTTCCAAGACCTTCACGCGAGGCGCCGGTGCCGACGATCTGGCCGCTGACGGCTCAACGTCTGGCGTGCCGCCGGCGTCAGGTCACCTGCAAAGCATCGTGGGTCTGGTCTGGCGCTCGGTGGTGCTGTGGATGCTGTTGCTGGCCTTGCTCACACTGGCCAATCTGATCGGTTGACCCGATCCTGCCCGGCTCGATGCTGGCGCTACCAGCGCGTGCCTTCGAGCTCCTGGCGAATTTCGCCGTAGATCCGGTATCTCGATTCGCTGATCTCGCCCCGCGCCAACGCCTCACGCACACCACAGTTGGGTTCCTGGCGGTGGGTGCAGTTGTAGAAACGGCATTGCGTGGCCGCGTCGCGCAGATCGGGCATCAGCCCCGGCAGGTTTTGCGCATCGATCTGCTTGAGTCCGAACTCCTGGAATCCGGGCGAATCGATGAGCCCCGTGCGTCGTTCGGCGTCCAGCCAGTACCACTGCGTCGAGGTCGTCGTGTGGCGGCCTGAATTCAAAGCCTGCGAGACCTCGCCAACCTGCGCGCGCGCGTCCGGAGCCAGCAGGTTGATCAGCGTGCTCTTGCCGGTGCCGCTGGGGCCCAGCACGAGCGAGGCGCGCTGGTCCATCAGCGGACCGAGCACCGCACGCGAGGCCTCGGGTTGCGTCTTGAGCGCGACTTCCAGCACGCGGTAGCCCATGTCCAGATAAGGCTGCAAGCGCGCCCGAGCCGCCACGATCTGCGGCAGGTCGGTCTTGTTGAGCAGGATGCTGACCTCGATGCCGGCGCTCTCGGCGGCGATCAGCGCGCGGGCCAGTTGCGACTCGCTGAACACCGGCTCGCTGGCCACCATCACCAGCACCTGGTCCAGGTTGGCGGCGAACGCCTTGGTCTTCCATTCGTCCTGCCGGAACAGCAGGTTGCGCCGGGGCTCCAGCGCCTCGATCACGCCCTCGTCGCCGGTGGCCTGCCAGCGAACCCGGTCGCCGACCACGCACAGGCTTTTCTTGCCGCGCGGGTGGCACGTGATGCGCTCACCTGCATCCGATTCGACGATGTAGTGGCGGCCGAAGCCTGAGACGACCAGCCCCGTGCGGGTCTCGGTATCACCGCTGCCAGCCTTGCTCAAAACCTGGATCCGCTCATGCCTGTGGGACCGGTGATGGCATCGCCGCCAGGCGCTCGGCGGCTGGCGGGTGCGAATAGTAAAAGCGCGCGTACAGCGGGTCAGGCGTCAGCGTCGAGGCGTTGTCTTCATAGAGCTTGAGCAGCGCCGAAGCCAGATCGCGACCATCGGCGTGGGCGCAGGCGTAGGCGTCGGCTTCGAATTCATGTCGGCGCGACAGCCCCGCAAACAGCGGCGACACGAAAAATCCGAACACCGGCACGATCAGCATGAACAGCAGCAGCGACAACGCGTCGTTGGGCGCTGCCATTCCCGGCTGCACGCCGAAGGCACCGTAAAACCAGGTCTGTCCCGACAGCCAACCCAACGCGGCAAAGGCGGCCAGGCTGATGGCGAACATCGACACCAGCCGCTTGATGATGTGTTTGTGCTTGAAGTGCCCGAGCTCATGCGCGAGCACCGCTTCAACCTCGCCCGGCGACAGCTTGGCCAGCAGGGTGTCGAAGAACACCACCCGCTTGGCTGCACCAAAGCCGGTGAAGTAAGCATTGCCGTGGGCCGATCGCTTGCTGCCGTCCATCACGAAAATGCCCTTGGCGGTGAAGCCGCATTTGGCCATCAGCGCTTGCACGCGGACTTCCACGGCCGCATCGGCCAGCGGCTTGAAGGTGTTGAACAGCGGCGCAATCAGCGTCGGGTACACCACCATCGCCAGCAGGTTGAAGGCCATCCAGGCCGCCCACGTCCACAACCACCAAAACGCACCCGTGCTGCCCATGATCCACAGCATGCCCGCCGCCAGCGGCAGGCCGATCAGCGCGCCAAGCAGCAAGCCCTTGAGGGCGTCAGCGAGGTACAGCTGCCACGTCATGCGGTTGAAGCCGAAGGCCTGCTCGATGCGAAACGTGCCGTAAAGATCGAACGGCAGCTCGAGTACCGAGCCGATCAGCGTGAAGGCCGCCAGCAGCGCCAACTGGTAAGCCATGCCGCCGAAGCGCGGGCGCACGGTCTCGAGCAGCGCGTCGTTGAGCCATCCGAGGCCGCCCAACAGCGTCCAGCCGATGAGCACTGCGGCACTGAAGGCCATCGTCCACAGGCCGAAGCTGCTCTTGGTCAGGGTGTAGCGGGCTGCCTTGCGGTGCGATTCCAGCGGCACCGTGCCGGCAAACGCGGCGGGCACGGCATCGCTGTAAAGGGCCACATGACGCATCTGCCGGCTGGCCAGCCAGAACCTCGCCATCAGGGAGATCACCAGCGCGCCCGTGAACACGAGGGCGAGCATCAGGGCGGGGCTGAAGGACGGGTCAGTTTGCGGCATGGCTGCGCAGTGTAGGGCGGCGAGAATCGAGACAAGGAGCTTCAGACATGACCACGACATTGACCAAGAGCGAAAACAACCTGATCTGGATCGACCTCGAGATGACCGGGCTGTACCCGGCCACCGACCGCATCATCGAAATCGCGGTGATCGTGACCGACCCGCAACTGAATGTGCGCATCGAAGGGCCCACGCTGGCCGTCCACCAAAGCACCGCCGCACTGGATGCGATGGACGCCTGGAACAAGGGCACGCATGGGCGCAGCGGCTTGATCGAGCGGGTCAAGGCGTCCACGCTCGACGAGGCGCAGGCCGAAGCGCAGATCATCGCGTTCCTGAAAGAACACGTGCCTGCGGGCAAGTCGCCCATGTGTGGCAACAGCGTGTGTCAGGACCGCCGATTCCTCGCCAACTACATGCCGGCGCTGGAGACGTTCTTCCACTATCGCAACCTCGATGTCAGCACGCTCAAGGAACTGGCCAAGCGCTGGAAGCCCGGCATCATGGACGGCTTCAAGAAGGCTCAGGCGCACACCGCGATGGCCGACATCCGCGAGTCCATCGAAGAGCTCGCTTACTACCGCGAGCACTTCCTGGCCCTGTGACCGCAGACCGGCCGGCGTGTCGGATCAGTAGTTGATCCCCATCGCCTCGCGCACTTCGCCCATCGTCTGGCGCGCCACGGTGCGCGCCCGTTCGGTGCCCACGTCGACGATCCACTGCACCTGTTTCGGGTTGGTGAGATAGGTTTCGGCGCGCTCGCGCCAGGGCTGCTGCTCACGCAGGATCGCGTCGATGACCGGCTGCTTGCATTCAAGGCAGCCGATGCCCGCCGTCTTGCAGCCGGCGGCGGCCCATTGCCTGGTCTCGGCGTCCGAGTAGACCTGGTGAAACTGCCACACGGGGCAACGGTCGGGGTCGCCCGCGTCAGTGCGCCGCACCCGTTGCGGATCGGTCGGCATGCGCTTGATCTTGCGCTCGACTTCGGCGGGCTCTTCGCGCATCGCGATGGCATTGCCGTAACTCTTGCTCATCTTGGCGCCATCAAGACCTGGCAGCTTGCTCACCTCGGTCAGCAAGACGGCGGGCTCGTGCAGGATGGTCTTGCCGGTACCGCGCAGGAAAGCGTCGAGGCGCTCGCGGTCGGCCGCGCTCAGCGCGCCGCCTTCGGCGATCAGCGCGCGGGCCTGCTCGAGTGATGCGTCGCTGCCGGTCTCCTGGAAGGCCTTGCGTGCGGCGCTGAACGCCTTGCCGTCGGATTTGCTCATCTTCTTGACCACCGCCTGCGCCAGCGCTTCCGAGTCGGCTTCGCGACCATAGAGGTGGTTGAAGCGGCGCGCCACCTCGCGGGTGATTTCCACGTGCGGCGCCTGGTCCTCGCCCACCGGCACAAACGCCGCCTTGTAGATCAGGATGTCAGCCGCCTGCAGCAAGGGATAGCCGAGAAAGCCGTAGGTCGCGAGATCGCGATCCTTGAGCTTTTCCATCTGGTCCTTGTAGGTCGGCATGCGCTCGAGCCATGCGAGCGGCGTGCCCATGGCGAGCAGGGTGAACAGTTCGGCGTGCTCGGGAATGCGACTCTGGATGAACAGCGTGACCTTTTCCGGATCGACGCCGGCGGCCAGCCAGTCGATCACCATGTCGTAGACGTTGCGCTCGATGACCTCGCGGTTCTCGTAGTGCGTGGTCAGCGCGTGCCAGTCGGCCACGAAATAGAAGCAGTCGAAGTCCGCCTGCAGGCGCACCCAGTTTTTCAAGGCGCCGTGGTAATGGCCAAGGTGCAAGGCACCCGTGGGTCGCATGCCGGACAAGACTCTTTGTTTCATGGGCGCGCTCTGAGGTGAGGGTCGCGATTGTAGGTTTGGCCACAAGCCAAGGCCGATACACTGCGGCGCGCCTGTGGCTTGTCGCGCCTCTCCCATCCATGAAAAACCTAGTCATCCTCATTTCAGGCCGCGGCTCCAACATGATGGCGATCGCCGAGGCTTGCGCCGCCGAGGGCTGGAACGCGCGCATCGCCGCCGTGATCAGCAACAAGCCCGACGCCGCAGGGCTGGCCGATGCAGCACAGCGGGGCATCGCCACGGCCGTCGTCGATCACCGTGCGCACGCGGACCGCGCGGCCTTTGATGCGGCGCTGGCCGACGCCATTGATGCATTCGAGCCTGATCTCGTGGTGCTGGCGGGCTTCATGCGCATCCTGAGCGTCGAGTTTGTAAACCGCTACGCCGGACGCATGCTCAACATCCACCCCTCGCTGCTGCCGGCGTTCACCGGCTTGCACACCCACCGCCGGGCGATTGACGCCGGCTGCAAACTGGCGGGGACCACGGTTCATGTGGTCACGCCCGAACTGGATCACGGCCCCATCGTGGCGCAGGCGGCGGTGCCCGTTCTGGAGGGCGATACCGAAGAAACGCTGGCGGCGCGCGTGACGGCGGCCGAACACATCTTGTACCCGCGCGTGGTGCGCTGGTGGGTAGAAGGCAAGCTGGACTTCGCCGGGGCCGGGCGCATCGCCCATCGCAGCGGCGCCGCGCAGTGGCTGGTGTAGCGCGGGAACCCGCCCTGCGCGAGGGTCGTCACCGATAATCGACCGGATGCACCCCAACGCTCTTGTCGAACTTTCCACCGAACTCCTCCACCGAGTCCTGCAATTCGAATCCCCGGCCGACCGGGTGGTCTCGGATTTCTTCCGCCAGCACCGCACGCTGGGCATGCGCGAGCGGCACACGCTGGCTGAAACCACCTACACGGTATTGCGGCAACGGCTGCTCTATCAGCATCTGGCGCAATCCGGCCGGGGCGAGATGGAGCGTCGCCTGGTGTTGCTGGGCTGGCAGGGCAACGCGGCCTTTCTGAGAGCGGCGCTGGTCGATGGCGAGGCGCAGTGGCTCGAGAAGGTCGAAGCCATCGACCGCGCCGCCTTGCCTGAGCGTTTGCGACACAACTTGCCTGAGTGGCTCGCCGAGCGCCTGAAGGCCGAGGTGGCCGATGACTTCTGGCCCCTCGTCGAGTCGCTCAACAGCAACGCGCCGCTCGATCTGCGCGTCAACACCTTCAAGGCCAAGCGAGAGCAGGTGCTCGCCGAATTTGTCGCGGCGGGCATCGAGGTCACGCCAACGCCCTACTCACCCTGGGGCTTGCGTGCGCAGGGCAAGCCGGCGCTGCACAAGCTTGATGTGTTCATGCGCGGTGATGTCGAGGTGCAAGACGAGGGCAGCCAGTTGCTCGCGCTGCTGGTCGACGCCAAGCGCGGCGAGATGGTGGTCGACTTTTGTGCCGGTGCGGGCGGCAAGACGCTGGCGCTGGGCGCGTCGATGCGCAACACGGGGCGCCTGTACGCCTTTGACACCTCGGGTCATCGGCTGGCCGCGCTCAAGCCGCGGCTGGCGCGCAGCGGCTTGTCCAACGTGCATCCGGTGCAGATCGCCCATGAGCGCGATGACCGCATCAAGCGCCTGGCCGGCAAGATCGACCGGGTACTGGTGGATTCGCCGTGCTCGGGTCTGGGCACCCTGCGGCGCAATCCCGACATGAAGTGGCGGCAATCGCCCGAGGCTGTCGATGAGCTGCGCGTCAAGCAGGCGGCCATCTTGAACAGCGCCGCGCGGCTGGTCAAGTCCGGCGGCCGGCTGGTCTATGCCACCTGCAGCTTGCTGCGGGCTGAAAACGAAGACATCGCTGATGCCTTTTGCGCCGAGCACCCGCGAGAGTTCAAGCGCGTTCCCGCCGAGCAGTTGCTGGCCGATGCACACGTCGCGCAGTCCGACTCGCTGGTGCAGGGGCCGAACCTGCGCCTGTGGCCGCATCGGCACGGCACGGACGGTTTTTTTGCGGCGGTCTGGCAGCGCATCTGAACGATTCGGTTCGGGGCGAGTCAACCTGAGCGTGGACGGCAGGATTGCTTCTTGAGAGGAATCACCGCCGCCTACAATTGACGGTTGAATTTGTCTTGGGAAACTGGACGCATGAATATATTGACGACGTTGGCGGACGGCCTGTTGAACTGGCTGGCCCATGGGCTTGTGGATGCCACCTGGTGGCAGATCGTGATCTACACACTGGTGACGACGCACTTCACGATCGCCTCGGTCACCATCTTCTTGCACCGCTCGCAGGCGCACCGCTCGGTGGATCTGCACGCGATTCCTTCGCACTTCTTTCGTCTGTGGCTGTGGCTTGCCACCGGCCAGGTGACCAAGGAGTGGGTGGCGATCCACCGCAAGCACCACGCCAAGTGCGAGACGGTCGACGACCCGCACAGCCCGCAGATCTACGGCATCAGGAAGTTGCTGCTGCAAGGCGCCGAGTTGTATCGCGCCGAGTCCAAGAACCTGGAGACGCTGCAGAAATACGGTCACGGAACGCCCGATGACTGGATGGAGCGTCACTTCTACGGCCACAACAACTGGCTGGGCGTCGGCCTGATGCTGGCGATCAATCTGGCGCTGTTTGGTGCTGCCGGCCTGTCCGTGTGGGCGGTTCAGATGGCGTGGATTCCGGTGACTGCTGCGGGCATCATCAATGGCCTGGGCCACTGGTGGGGGTACCGCAATTTCGAGGCGCCTGATGCGTCGACGAACATTTCTCCGTGGGGCATCATCATCGGCGGCGAGGAGTTGCATAACAACCACCACACCTATCCGACGTCGGCCAAGTTGTCGATCAAGCCCTACGAGTTCGATCTCGGCTGGGCCTACATCCGCACGCTCGAAATCCTTGGCTTGGCACGCGTTCGCAAGACCGCTCCGGTGCTGAGGCTGGGCGACATCAAGCCGGTCGCTGACTCGAAGACTCTGGAGGCGCTCATCGCGCACCGCTACGAGGTCATGGCCAAGTACGCCAAGCATCTGCGCGAGGAGTGCCGAAGCGAACTGGCTCGGCTCAAGGCCGAAGGTGCCCAGAACACCGCGCGCTGGAAGGACATGCACCTGGCACAGCGCTGGTTGCACCGCGATGCGGACAAGATCCCCCATGCGGTGAAAGAGCGCATGGAGTCGGTGTGCAATCAGCACGCAGTGCTGGCCAAGCTGGTGGTCATGCGCGAGGAGCTGCGCTCGTTGTGGACACGCACCAATGTGTCTGCCGACCAGCTGGTGACGGACTTGCAGGTCTGGTGCCGCAAGGCCGAGGAAAGCGGCATCGCCGAACTGCAGTCGTTCGCGATCCGTCTGCGCGCCTCACAGGCCTGAAACCCCGGTACCGATCTGGCACCCGATGGGTGCCAGGCGCCCAACAAAAAACCCGCTGGGCAGCAATGCCGAGCGGGTTTTTTGTTGGAGTGGGCTGATTTAACGCAGCTTCGTTTCCTTGTACATCACATGCTTTCGAACCTTCGGATCGAACTTCATGATTTCGAGCTTCTCTGGGGTCGTCTTCTTGTTCTTGTCGGTCGTGTAGAAATGACCGGTACCAGCTGACGATTCCAGCTTGATTTTTTCGCGTCCACCTTTTGCCATGATGCGCTCCTAATCAGATTTCGCCGCGGGCACGAAGGTCGGCGACGACCTTTTCAATGCCCACCTTGTCGATCAAACGCAGCGCCGCATTCGAGATGCGCAGCCGCACCCAGCGGTTCTCGGTTTCGAGCCAGAACCTGCGGTACTGCAGGTTCGGCAGAAAACGCCGCTTGGTCTTGTTGTTGGCGTGGGAAACATTGTTTCCCGACATCGGGCGCTTGCCCGTGACTTGACAGACGCGTGCCATGACGCTGCTCCTGTAGATGTGTGTTTCAGATCGCTGAAGCAGCTTGCCGAAAGCAAACTTGCTTCGAGGCTCGCGCCGACGTGGACGCTGCGAACCCGCCTAGAGTCAGACCCCAGACGCAAGCACAGCGAAGCCCGCGAGTATAGCCGTCTTCGCGGTTGCCGGGTGAGCTCTTGTCAGGTTGATTGCTCGAGAAAGCGTTGCGCGTCCAGCGCCGCCATGCAACCGGTGCCCGCGCTGGTGATGGCCTGGCGGTACACATGGTCCTGCACGTCGCCAGCCGCAAACACGCCTGGCACGCTGGTCATCGTGGCCATGCCGTTCAGGCCGCCCTGGGTGATGATGTAGCCGTCCTTCATCTCGAGCTGGCCGGCAAAGATCTGCGTGTTCGGTTGGTGGCCAATGGCGATGAAGCAGCCCTGCAAGGTCAGATCGGTGGTCGAGTTGTCCTGCGTGTTGCGGGTGCGCACGCCGGTGACGCCGGAGGCGTTGCCCAGCACTTCGTCCAGCGTGTTCCACAGGTGCAGCTCCACATTGCCCGACGCGGCCTTGTCCATCAGCTTGTCGATCAGGATGGGCTCTGCCTTGAACTTGTCGCGGCGATGGATCACGTGCACCTTGCTCGCGATGTTCGACAGGTAGAGCGCTTCTTCGACGGCGGTGTTGCCGCCGCCGACCACGCAGACTTCCTGACCCCGGTAGAAAAAGCCGTCACACGTGGCGCAGCCACTCACGCCGCGGCCCATGAAGGCCTCTTCGCTGGGCAATCCCAGGTACTTGGCCGAAGCGCCAGTGGCGATGATCAGTGCGTCGCAGGTGTAGGTGCCCGAGTCGCCCTTGAGCGTGAACGGACGGCGCGAAAAGTCGACCTCGTTGATGTGGTCGAAGACCATCTCTGTCTTGAAGCGCTCCGCGTGTTTCTGAAAGCGCTCCATCAGGACCGGCCCCATCACGCCGTCGACATCCGCGGGCCAGTTGTCGACCTCGGTGGTGGTCATCAACTGGCCGCCTTGCGCCATTCCGGTGACCAGTCGGGGGTTCAGATTGGCGCGCGCTGCATAGACGGCTGCGGTGTAGCCGGCGGGGCCGGAGCCGAGGATCAGGACGCGCGAATGGGTGGATGTTGAGCTCATGGTGATGGCGATTGAATGAAGTTCGATCAGTTTGACATGGCGGAACAGCCAGATGACGACATTGCTCTCAGGCGTGACAATGTCTTACTCTTTGGCTCGTGTGAGATTTTCACGCGCCCAGTCGCTGACCCCCTCGAAGGAGTTTTCCGATGGCGATGCTTTCGAACCTCGACCTCATCCGACGCGTGCCGCTGTTCTCGTTGCTCACCAACGACCAGGCGCAGGGCATTGCCGACAACGTGGTCAAGCGTCGCTATCGCCGTGGCGAAATCCTGGTCGAGCATGGCCGCAAGACCAACGCGCTCTACATCTTGCTGACGGGGCGCGCGCGCGTGCTCACCGCCGACTCCAGGGGCCGTGAAGTGATCTTGGCGGTGCTGCAGCCCGGCGACTATGTGGGCGAGATGAGCCTCATCGACAACGAGCCCCATTCGGCCACGGTGCGCGCCGAAGTCCAGACCGATGCGCTGATCCTCGGGCGCGCTGAGTTCGCTCGCTGCATCCCCGAAAACTCCAGCCTGTCGTACGCCATCATGCGTGGCCTCGTGCAGCGCCTGCGCGGCGCCGACCGGCAGATCGAATCGCTGGCGCTGCTCGATGTGTATGGCCGCGTGGCGCGCTCGCTGCTCGAGATGGCCGAGGTCATCAACGACGTCCGCATCATTCGCAACAAGGTGTCGCGTCAGGACCTCGCCAAGGTGGTGGGTGCCTCGCGCGAGATGGTCAGCCGCGTCATGAAAGACCTCGAAGAGCGCGGCATGATCGAGACGCAGGAAAACGGCTCGGTGATCCTCAAGCAGCACCTCAATTGAGCCCTGGGCTGACGTCCGGGCACCGGGCTTCAGCCACAATGCCCCGATGACATTTCCGCTTGGTTCGCTGCGTCCCGCGGGGGCAGATTCGTCTCTGCCCACGCGCGACAGCAAGGCCGCCAACTCGCGCCGTCGCCTTGCCGACGAACCCGAGCACGATCCCTCGCAACGTCCGTCCGACTGGCAGCGCCAGTCGCTGGTACTGGCCGGTGGCGTCGCGTGGCTGCTGGTGCTGATCGCGCTGCTCACCCACAGCGCGTCTGACGCCGCCTTTTCAACGTCGGGGGCCGGCGCGCCGGTGCACAACCGGGCGGGCGTGCTGGGCGCGTGGTTGTCCGATCTGGCGCTTTTCGTGTTCGGGTTTTCGGTGTGGTGGGCGATGGCGATCGCCTTGCACCGCTGGCTGCGCGCGCTGGCGCAGTTGCTCCGGGCAGAAGACAGCCCCGTTGGGCTGCCCACGGTGAGGTGGCTGTGGCCTGACTGGACCGTGGTTGCGGGCCTCGCCATGCTGCTGGCGGCGAGCGCTGCGCTGGAATGGACCCGCTTGTACCGCTGGGAGTCGCTGTTGCCAGGCGCGCATTCCGGCGGCGTGCTGGGTTACCTGCTGGGGCCTGCGAGCATGAATCTGCTGGGGTTTGCCGGCTCGGGCGTGCTGTGGATCGCTGTGCTGCTTGAGGGCTTGTCGCTGGCCTTCCAGTTCTCGTGGCTGAATGTGGCCGATGCGATCGGCGAGCGGCTCGACGCCTGGCGAGACCGCCGCGCCGAGCGCATCGAGATCGCCGAGGACTTGCGTCTGGGCGAGCAGGCGCTGCGCGAGCGCGAGGATGTGGTCGAGGTCGAGCAGCAGTTGCACGAAGACCACGACCCCATCGTCATCGAGACGCCGCTGGTCGATGTGCCCAAGAGCGAGCGCGTGGTCAAGGAACGCCAAAAGCCCCTGTTCACCGAGCTGACCGACACCAAGCTGCCGCAGGTCGATCTGCTCGATGCGGCGCCCGGCCGCATGGAGTCGGTGTCGCCCGAGACCCTCGAGATGACCTCGCGGTTGATCGAAAAGAAGCTCAGGGATTTCGGTGTCGAGGTGCGCGTGGTGGCCGCTTCGCCCGGTCCGGTGATCACCCGCTACGAGATCGAGCCGGCCACCGGCGTGAAGGGCTCGCAGGTGCTCAACCTGGCCAAGGATCTGGCGCGCAGCCTGAGCCTGGTCAGCATCCGCGTGGTCGAGACCATCCCCGGCAAGACGACGATGGCGCTCGAGCTGCCTAACGCGCGCCGCCAGACCATCCACCTGTCGGAGATCCTCGGCTCGCAGGTCTACAACAGCGCCGCCTCGCTGCTCACCATGGGGTTGGGCAAGGACATCATCGGCGCGCCCGTGGTGGCCGATCTGGCCAAGATGCCGCACTGTCTGGTGGCAGGCACCACCGGTTCGGGCAAGTCGGTGGGCATCAACGCGATGATCCTCAGCCTGCTCTACAAGGCCGAGGCGCGCGATGTGCGGCTGATCCTGATCGACCCCAAGATGCTCGAGATGAGCGTCTACGAGGGCATCCCGCACCTGCTGTGTCCGGTGGTCACCGACATGCGGCAAGCCGCCAGCGCGCTCAACTGGGGCGTGGGCGAGATGGAGCGCCGCTACAAGCTGATGAGCAAGCTCGGCGTGCGCAATCTCATGGGCTACAACAAGAAGATCGACGAGGCCACCGAGCGCGGCGATCTTCTGGGCAACCCGTTCAGCCTGACACCCGAAGCGCCTGAACCGCTTGAGCGGCTGCCCCATGTGGTCATCGTCATCGACGAGCTGGCCGACCTGATGATGGTCGTGGGCAAGAAGATCGAGGAGCTGATCGCGCGGCTGGCGCAAAAAGCGCGCGCCGCCGGCATCCACCTGATCCTGGCCACGCAGCGCCCGAGCGTCGACGTGATCACCGGCCTGATCAAGGCCAACATCCCCACGCGCCTGAGCTTCCAGGTCAGCAGCAAGATCGACAGCCGCACCATCCTCGACCAGATGGGCGCCGAAGCGCTGCTGGGCATGGGCGACATGCTCTACATGCCGTCGGGCACCGGCTTGCCGATCCGCGTGCACGGCGCGTTTGTCAGCGACGAGGAAGTGCACCGCGTGGTGGCCTATCTCAAGACCCAGGGCGCGCCCAACTACATCGAAGGCATCCTCGAAGGCGGCACCGTCGATGGCGAGTCGGGCGACATCGCGCTCAATGATGGCGGCGGCCCCGGCAACGAGAGCGACCCGATGTACGACCAGGCCGTGGGCATCGTGCTGCAGCACCGCCGCGCGTCCATCTCGCTGGTGCAGCGGCACTTGCGCATAGGCTACAACCGCGCCGCGCGGCTGCTCGAGCAGATGGAAAAGTCGGGCCTGGTGTCGGCCATGGGCAACAACGGCAATCGCGAAATCATCGTCCCGGCACGCAGCGAATGAGGCGGTACGCCGGACTGCTGATCGCGCTGGCGCTGGGCCTGCCGGCGCTCGCCCATGCCGATGCGCTCGACACGCTCAAGGCCTTCGTGCGCGACGTCAAGACCGGCCGCGCGGCCTTCACGCAAACCGTCACCTCGCCCGACGGCGTCAAGAAAAAGACCTCCAGCGGGCGTTTCGAGTTCGCTCGTCCGGACCGCTTCCGGTTCGACTACCTCAAGCCGTTCGAGCAGCTGATCGTGTGCGATGGCCAGAACGTGTGGATCTTTGATGCCGACCTCAACCAGGCCAGCCGGCGCAACTACACCGAGGCGCTGGGCGCCACGCCAGCCGCGTTGCTCGCCGGCGCCGACCTCACGCGTGATTTCGACCTGGCCGCCTTGCCGTCGAAAGACGGCCTCGAATGGGCGCAGGCCACGCCCAAGGCGCGTGACGGCGCGTTCCAGTCCATGCGCATCGGCTTTCGCGGCCGGCAGCTGATGGCCGTGGAAATCACCGACAGCTTCTCGCAGCGCTCGCTGCTGCAGTTCACGCAGTTCGCCGCCAACGTCGATCTGGCGCCGCAGGGTTTCAAGTTCGTGGTGCCGGCCGGCGTCGAGGTGCTCGAGCCGTGAGCCCGCCGGCCGCCGCGCCAAGCGCGCAACCGCTGGCCGAGCGGCTGCGCCCGCACACGCTCGACGAGGTCATCGGCCAGAAGCACCTGCTCGGGCCGGGCAAGCCGCTGCGCTCGGCGTTCGATTCAGGCCGGCTGCATTCGATGATCCTGTGGGGCCCGCCGGGCGTGGGCAAGACCACGCTGGCGCGGCTGATGGCCAACGCCTTCGACGCGCAGTTCATCGCCATGTCGGCGGTGCTCGGCGGCGTCAAGGACATCCGCGAGGCGGTCGAGCGCGCGCAGGTGATGCAGCCTTCGGGCCGCCGCACGGTGGTGTTCGTCGACGAGGTGCACCGCTTCAACAAGGCGCAGCAAGATGCCTTCTTGCCGCACGTCGAGTCGGGCCTGTTCACCTTCATCGGCGCGACCACCGAGAACCCGTCGTTCGAGGTCAACTCGGCGCTGCTGTCGCGCGCCACGGTGCACGTGCTCAAGAGCCTGGATGCGGCCGACCTCACCGAGCTGCTCGGCCGCGCCCAGGCGCTGCTCGCTGCGCCGCCGTTGTCAGACGCCGTGCGCGATCGCCTGGTGGCCTACGCCGACGGCGACGCGCGTCGGCTGCTCAACGCCTACGAGAACCTGGTCGAGATGGCCGCGCTGGCGGGCCTCGCCGAGATCGACGAGGCGCAGCTCGAAAAATCGCTCGGCGAGCAGCTGCGCCGCTACGACAAGGGCGGCGAGCAGTTCTACGACACCATCTCGGCGCTGCACAAGGCGGTGCGCGGCAGCGACCCCGATGCCTCGCTGTACTGGTTCGTGCGCATGCTCGATGGCGGCGTCGATCCGCGCTACGCGGCGCGCCGGCTGGTGCGCATCGCCAGCGAGGACATCGGCCTGGCCGATCCGCGCGCACTGCGCCTGGCGCTCGATGCGGCCGAGACCTACGAACGGCTCGGCTCACCCGAAGGCGAGCTGGCGCTGGCTCAGGCCGTGATCTACCTGGCGATGGCGCCCAAGTCGAATGCGGTCTACCGCGCCTACAAGGCAGCGCGCGCGTTCATCGAGCAAGACGGCACCCGCGCGGTGCCGCTGCGCTTGCGCAATGCGCCCACGCGGTTGATGAAAGACCTCGACCACGGCAGCGGCTACCGCTACGCGCACGACGAGGAAGGCGGCTTTGCCGCCGGCGAGCGCTACTGGCCCGACGACGTGGCCGGCCCGCGCTTTTACGAGCCGGTGGCGCGCGGCCTCGAGATCCGCATCGGCGAAAAGCTCGAAGAACTGCGCCGACTCGATGCCGCGGCCCGCAAGGCGCGCTGATGGACACCTTCATCCAGCAAGTCATCAACGGGCTGGTGCTGGGCAGCGTGTATGCGCTGGTGGCGCTGGGCTACACGATGGTCTACGGGATCATCAACCTCATCAACTTCGCCCACGGCGAGGTGCTGATGGTCGGTGCCATGGTCAGCTGGACGGTGGTCACGGCGCTGGCCGACACCGGCTGGCCCGGCTGGGTGCTGCTGCTGATCTCGCTGCTGGCGGCCATGGTGGTGTGCTCGGTGCTCAACTTCGCCATCGAGAAGCTGGCCTACCGGCCGCTGCGCAACGCGCCGCGTCTGGCGCCTTTGATCACCGCCATGGGCATGAGCTTGCTGCTGCAAACGCTGGCCATGATCATCTGGAAGCCCAACCCCAAGCCGTACCCCATCTTGCTGCCCAGCGAGCCTTACGCCATCGGCGGGGCGGTCATCAACACCACGCAGATCCTGATCGTGGTGGTCACCGCGCTCACGCTGGCGGCGCTGGCGTACCTGGTCAACCGCACCCGGCTCGGGCGCGCCATGCGCGCCACCGCCGAGAACCCGCAGGTGGCCGCGTTGATGGGCGTGCGCCCTGACACGGTGATCTCGGCCACCTTCGTGATCGGTGCGGCGCTGGCCGCGCTGGCCGGCGTGATGTACGCGGCCAACTATGGCTCGGTGCAGCACAGCATGGGCTTGCTGCCCGGCCTCAAGGCCTTCACCGCGGCGGTGTTCGGCGGCATCGGCAACCTGGGCGGCGCCATGCTGGGCGGGGTGCTGCTCGGGCTGATCGAGTCGCTGGGCGCGGGTTACATCGGCGATCTGACCGGCGGCTTCCTGGGCAGCCAGTACCAGGACGTGTTTGCCTTCGTGGTGCTGATCCTGGTGCTCACGCTGCGCCCGCAAGGCCTGCTCGGCGAGCGCGTGGCAGATCGCGCATGAAGCTCCAGCCCGGCTCGCTCGGTGGGATGCTGCTGGCCGGCCTGGCGCTGCTGGTGCTGCCGCTGGTCGCGCAGTCCTTCGGCAACGCGTGGGTGCGCATCATCGACACCTCGCTGCTTTACGTGCTGCTGGCACTCGGCTTGAACATCGTGGTGGGCTGCGCAGGCTTGCTCGATCTGGGCTACGTGGCCTTTTACGCCGTGGGCGCTTACCTGTTCGCGCTGCTGGCCAGCCCGCAGCTCACCGACAACTTCTCCACCATCGCAGCCATGTTCCCCGACGGGCTGCACCTGTCGATCTGGGTGGCGCTGCCGCTGGGCGCTGCCGCTGCCGGGCTGGCTGGCGTGCTGCTGGGTGCGCCCACGCTCAAGCTGCGCGGCGACTACCTGGCCATCGTGACGCTGGGCTTTGGCGAAATCGTCCGCGTGTTCCTCAACAACCTCGAGCAGCCGTTCAACCTCACCAACGGCCCGCGCGGCATCGGCCAGATCGACTCGATCCATCTGTTCGGCTGGGATCTGGGCAAGCGCTGGAATCTGCTGGGTCTGGACATCCCGCCGGTCACCAGCCACTACTACCTGTTCCTCGCGGTGGTGCTGTTTGCCGTGCTGATGTGCCACCGGCTCGAGCGCAGCCGCATCGGCCGCGCCTGGATGGCGATCCGCGAAGACGAGGTCGCCGCGCGCGCCATGGGCATCAATACGCGCAACCTCAAGCTGCTGGCGTTCGGTCTGGGCGCCACCTTCGGCGGCGCTGCGGGCGTGCTGTTTGCGGGCTTCCAGGGCTTCGTGTCGCCCGAGTCGTTCGCGCTGCAGGAGTCGGTGATGATCGTCGCGATGGTGGTGGTCGGCGGCATGGGCCACCTGCCCGGGGTGATCGTCGGCGCCGTGTTGCTCGCGGCCTTGCCCGAGGTGCTGCGCTACGTGGCCGGCCCGCTGCAGACCATGACCGACGGCCGGCTCGATGCGTCCATCTTGCGTCAGCTGCTGATCGCGCTGGCGATGATCGGCGTCATGCTGGCGCGCCCGCGCGGGCTGTGGCCGGCGCCTGAGCACGGCCCCATCGCAGCCGGCCCGCGCGCTCGCTGAGCAGGGCCGCGACATGGCTGAAACCGTCCTCAACGTCGTGGGTGCCAGCAAGCGCTTTGGCGGCGTGCAGGCACTCGCCGATGTGGGCCTGCGCATCGAGCGCGGCATGGTCTACGGACTCATCGGCCCCAACGGCGCGGGCAAGACCACCTTGTTCAACGTGATCACCGGCCTGTACCCGCCCGACGCCGGCAGCTTCGAGCTGGCCGGGCGCGCCTACCGGCCCGGCGCGGTGCACGAGGTGGCGCGCGCTGGCATCGCGCGTACCTTCCAGAACATCCGCCTGTTTGCCGAGATGACAGCGCTCGAAAACGTGATGGTCGCGCGCCACGCCCGCACCCGCTCGGGCGTCATCGGCGCGGTGTTGCGCACGGCGGCCTTCCGGCGCGAGGAAGCCGCCATCGCTCGGCGTGCCCACGAACTGCTCGACGAGGTGGGCATCGCCCACTACGCCGGTGCCAAGGCGCGCACGCTGAGCTACGGCGACCAGCGCCGGCTCGAGATCGCCCGCGCGCTGGCCACCGAGCCCACGTTGATCGCCCTCGACGAGCCTGCCGCCGGCATGAACGCCACCGAAAAACTCGTGCTGCGCGAACTCATCGAGCGCATCCGCGGCCAGGGCCACACCATCTTGCTGATCGAACACGACGTGCACCTGGTGATGGGCCTGTGCGACCGCGTGAGCGTGCTCGACCACGGCCAGTGCATCGCCGAAGGCACGCCCGCCGAGGTGCAGCGTCACGAGGCCGTGATCGAGGCCTATCTGGGCGCGGCGCACGTCGCCGTCTGAGCCATCGACCCATGGCCGAGCCCGCTCACGCCCCCACGCTCGCACCGGCACTCGAAGTCGTCGGGCTCGAAGTGGCCTACGGCGGCATCCGTGCCGTCAAGGGCATCAGCTTCGAGGTGCGCGCGGGTGAGCTGGTCAGCCTGATCGGCGCCAACGGCGCGGGCAAGACGACCACGCTGAAGGCGCTGACCGGCTTGCTGCCGGCGGGCTCGGGCGACATCCGGCTGCACGGCGTGTCCATCCGGGGGCGCGGCGCGTGGGATCTGGCGCGCCAGGGCCTGGTGATGGTGCCCGAGGGCCGCGGCATCTTCGCGCGCATGAGCATCACCGAAAACCTGCTCATGGGTGCGTTCACCCGCCGCGATGACGAGGTCGAGGCCGACGTGGAGCGCGTGTTTGGCCTGTTCGCGAGATTGAAGGATCGGTGCGACCAGCTCGGCGGCACGCTGTCGGGCGGCGAGCAGCAAATGCTCGCCATCGGCCGTGCGCTGATGGCCCGCCCGAAGGTGCTGCTGCTCGACGAACCCTCGATGGGACTCGCACCGCTGATGGTCGACAAGATCTTCGAGGTGGTGGCCGACATCCACCGCCAGGGTGTCACCGTGTTGCTTGTCGAGCAAAACGCGCGCCGCGCCTTGCAGCTCGCCCGCCGCGCCTACGTGATGGAGTCGGGCGAGATCACCCTGAGCGGCGCTGCCCGCGACCTGCTCGACGACCCGAAGGTGCGCGAGGCGTATCTCGGGGCTTGAGATCAGGCGCCGGGGTTGCCTGACTGCGCCGCGCTGTAGAACGCGTCGGCAAAGAACTCGTCTTCGGGCAGGCCAGCTTGGCCGATCAGGTCGCGCTGGGCGGCTTCGACCATCAAGGGGTTGCCGCAGGCATAGACCTGGTGGCCGCTCAGATCGGGCAGGTCCTGCAGCACTGCCTGATGGACCAGGCCGGTGCGTCCGCTCCAGCCGTCTGAGGCCAGCGGGTCCGAGAGCACCGGCACATAGGTCAGCTGCGGCATCTGCGCAGCGGCTTGCACGGCCCAGTCGTGCAGGTACAGATCGGCGCGGGCGCGGCAGCCCCAGTACAGCACCACGGGGCGGCTGGCTGGCTGGGTTTGCAGGTGCTCGAGCAGCGCCTTGATGGGCGCGAAGCCAGTGCCCGAGGCCAGCAGCACGATGGGCTTGGGCGAGTCTTCGCGCAGGAAGAAGCTGCCGAACGGGCCTTCGAGTCGCACGATGTCCTTTTCCTTCATCGAGCCAAAGACCTTGTCGCTGAACAGGCCGCCGCTCAGGTGGCGGATGTGCAGCTCGATCCACGGCTTGTCGCCCTGGGTGTGGGGCGCGTTGGCCATCGAGTAGCTGCGGCGGGAGCCGTCGGGCAGCAAGATGTCGATGTACTGGCCGGCGAGGTAGCGCAGGGCGTCGCTGGCCGGCAGTTGCAAGGTGACGATGGCGACATCCACCGCGGGCTTTTCAATCCGGCTCAAGCGCGCGGGCATGCGGCGCACCGGCAGCTCGCCCACGCCGGCCACGGTGCGCGCTTCGAGCACCAGGTCGGTCTGCGGTGCGGCGCAGCACGTCAGCACGTAGCCCTGTTCTTCTTCCTCGACGCTCAAGGCCTTGAGCTGGTGTGCGCCGTGGATGACCCGACCTTCGATGAGCCGGCACTTGCACGAGCCGCACGCGCCGTCCTTGCAGCCGTAGGGCAGGCCCACGCCGGCTCGCAGTGCGGCGGCGAGGACGGGCTCGTCGCGCTGGACGGGGAAACTGCGGCCGCTGGGTTGCAGCGTGACGGTCATGCTCATGGTGGTCGGGCTCGTAAACTGAACCGGGATTTTGCCCCGCACACCCGCTTGCCTTGCCCATGTCCACGTTGCCTTCGGTCTTTCAACGCCCCACCTTGCTGATCGTCGGTTGTGGCGACGTCGGCATGCGCGTGCTGCGGCTGCTGCGCGGTCGCTACCGGCTGCTCGCGCTGACCTCCAGCCCGCAGCGTGCGGCCGCCTTGCGCGCGGCCGGTGCGGTGCCGCTGCCGGGCAATCTGGATGAGCCGGCCACGCTGGCGCGGCTGGCCGGTCTGGCCGATGCGGTGCTGCATCTGGCGCCGCCGCCGCTGCAAGGCGCCACCGACCCGCGCACCCGCCATCTGCTCAACGCGCTGGCGCTGCGCGGCCGCGTGCGGCGCATCGTCTACGCCAGCACCAGCGGCGTTTATGGCGACTGCGGCGGTGACCGATTCGACGAGACCCGCGCCGTCCACCCGACCACCGACCGCGCGCGCCGGCGTGTCGATGCCGAGGCGCAGCTGCGCTGGTACGGCCGCGCCCACGGCGTGCGCGTGGCGATTTTGCGCATTCCCGGCATCTACGCCACCGACCGCGAGGGCGGCCACCCGCGTGAGCGCTTGCTGCGCGGCACCGCGGTGCTGCGCACCGAAGACGACGTGCACACCAACCACATCCATGCCGACGATCTGGCGCGGGCGTGCGTCGCCGCACTCACCCGCGCGCTGCCGCAGCGCGTGGTGCACGCGAGTGACGACACCGATCTGAAGATGGGCGACTACTTCGATCTGGCCGCCGACGTGTGCGGGCTGCCGCGCCCGCCGCGCATCACGCGCAGCGAGGCTGCCGAGCGGCTGTCGCCGATGCTGATGAGCTTCATGAGCGAATCACGCAGGCTCGACAACCGCCGGCTCAAGCGCGAGTTGCGCTTGCGGCTGCGCTACCCGACGGTGCGCGACGGTCTGTGAGCCGCCGCGCCGTGGGCGGTCAGCGCCGACGGCCCGAAAACGGCGACTGCCCGCGCCAGTAGCGCAGCATCAGGAAGCCACCCAGCATGCCGCCCAGGTGCGCGAAGTGAGCCACGCCCGAGGCCGAGCCGGTCACTCCCATCAGCAGCTCGAGCCCGCCGTAGATCGCCACGAAGACCTTGGCCTTCATCGGGATCGGCGGGATCAGCGGCACGATGGTGCGGTTGGGGTAGGTCATGCCATACGCCAGCAGCAGACCGAACAGGCCACCCGAAGCCCCCACGGTCGGGTACATCGATCCCAGCAGCCAGGTCACCAGCAATTGCGCGGCGGCAGCACTCAGCACGCTGGCGGCATAGAACTGAATGAAGCGCTGGCGTCCCCACAGCCGCTCCAGTTCGGAGCCGAACATCCACAGCCCGAGCATGTTGAAAAACAGGTGACCCACGCTGCCATGCAGGAAAGCGTAGGTGCCCACCTGCCATGGCAAGAACCCGTAACCCAGTGGCCACAGCCCGAGCAGCCGGGTGAACCACGGCTCCATGAAGATCCCGAGGCAATAGGCGGCGACGTTGATCAGCAACAGCGCTCGGGTGACGGGTGGCATCGGGGGCATGCAAGGGATCCTGTGTTTTCAAAAATCAGCCGTGAGCGTAACCCCAAAGCGCGGGCATAATCGCCCCTCGCGTGAGGCCTCGGTGGCGGAATTGGTAGACGCGCGGGACTCAAAATCCCGTTCCGCAAGGAGTGTCGGTTCGATTCCGACCCGAGGCACCAGATCCAACCCCTCACGCGACTCTTTTCTCCCTGATTGCCCGGCGTTCCCGCCCGGCAACTCATCGCTCAACCCCCACGAATAAACCGCTCGCTGAACGGTGCGCCCACCACGGCCGCGCCGCGTGCGTCTGTCCGCGTCAGGACGAGCCGTGCGCTGAAATCCGACGCGTTGCCGCCGCGATCGTGAGTGGAATCAGCGCTGAAAACCTGCTCATCGCTAGGCTCGAAAAGCGGGTGGGCACACGAAGTCTCGCTGCGCAGATGCAGGAGGACTCATGGCACCCAACCCACCCGGCACGCGGCTGGATTTCGGCGGCAGGGTCAGGGGCGACGCGCTTTGCGGGGTGCTGGTGCTGGTGCCGATGGTGCTGGCCGGGTGTGGCACGCCGCCGGCACCGCAGATGGCGCCCGGCTCACCGCTAGGTCCTCCCGAGTTGATGACGTGTCACAAACTGGGTCAGTTCCTCATCTGCAACCCCGCGGTCGAACTGGCCCGCGAATGATGTTCGACGCCGTCAGCCGCAGCGTGGCGCGGGAGCTGGCCCGACAAATCCCTCAGGCCCACTTCGACGACCTCTGGCAAGAAGGGCGCATCGCCGTGTGGTTGCGCCGCGATGCCATGGCCCGGCTGGAGCCGGACCATGCCAGACGCTCGGCGGCGCAGACCGCCAGGTGGGCCATGCTGGACTGGGCTCGCACGATGTGGCCGCAGCGCGGCAAGGCGGGTCAGATCATGGCGGGCTCTGTTGATGACCTGGACGACTTCGATCGGCACGGCCCGGACGACGCCTGCGGCCGGGCCCAATGCTCCGAATTCGCGGATCGGGTTCTGGCGTGCATCCATGCGTCGTGCCGCAGGGCCGAAGGCCGACACACGCGGTGTGCCGTCCTCGAGCGCATGCTCGACGGGCAAACCGGCGTCGATATCGCAGAGCAACTGGGGATTCGTCCGGAGACGGTTTCCCTGCACCGCAGCGCCATCGCCGAGATTGCCGCTGAATTCGTCTAGACATTTCGCGGGAGCGAAAACTCGCCCGCCATGACGCACCGTCCGGGCCGGCCGAGCAAGCCGTTCGCACCCCTGCCGACAGGCGACGAGGGCGGTCTGTTGGTGCGGACATAATCGTCCGCGCACGTCCAACCCGTCGTGCTGCGGGCGCTCATGGCGCCGGCAAAAACCACCCCGCAGGTCCACCGGATTCCGATCCGCCGTACCACCCGAACGTTTTTCAGTGTTTGCCGATGCGGTGCCATGCCGCACTGTCAGGGGCAAACCACACGCTGACCTGTTGCGAGTTCGCATGGCCAAGAAGCAGCCCGTTTATTCCTCGCTCGAAGACCTGATCGGCCACACGCCGCTGGTGCGGCTGGCCCGCTTGCCCGGCGTTGACGGCCAGCGCCGCGGCAACGTGATCCTGGGCAAGCTCGAGGGCAACAACCCCGCCGGCTCGGTGAAAGACCGCGCGGCCATCAGCATGATCCGGCGCGCCGAAGAGCGCGGCCAGATCAAGCCGGGCGACACGCTCATCGAAGCCACCTCGGGCAACACCGGCATCGCGCTGGCCATGGCGGCGGCCATACGCGGCTACCGCATGCTGCTGATCATGCCGGAGGACCTGTCCATCGAGCGCGCGCAAACGATGCGCGCCTTCGGTGCCGAGCTGATGCTCACACCGCGCTCGGGCGGCATGGAACACGCACGCGATCTCGCCGATCAGTTGCAACGCGATGGCAAGGGGCTGGTGCTCGACCAGTTTGCCAACGCCGACAACCCGCGCGTTCACTACGAGACCACCGGCCCCGAGATCTGGCGCGACACGGCCGGCCAGGTCACGCACTTCGTGAGCGCCATGGGCACCACCGGCACCATCACCGGCGTGTCGCGCCATCTGAAGGAAATGAACCCGGCGGTGCGCATCATCGGCGCGCAGCCCAGCGAGGGCTCGCGCATCCCGGGCATACGCAAATGGCCCGAGGCCTACCTGCCCAAGATCTACGACCCGACCCATGTCGACGAGATCGTGCAGGTGAGTCAGGTCGATGCCGAGGAAATGGCGCGGCGGCTGGCGCGCGACGAAGGCATCTTCGCGGGCATTTCGGCCGCCGGTGCATGCTGGGTGGCGCTGGAGCTGGCGCGCAGGGTCGACAACGCGACCATCGTGTTCATCGTGTGCGACCGTGGTGATCGCTACTTGTCGACGGGTGTGTTTCCGGTCTGATCTGTCGCAACAGATCCCGAACTCACGCTTCTAGAATCGGTACCGCACCCAGGAGCTCGCGCTGCATGAAACCCGCCCACACCGAACTCGACACCCGCGGTCTGCACTGCCCGCTGCCCATCCTGAAAGCCAAGAAGGCGCTGGCCGACATGGCCAGCGGCGAGTTGCTGCAAGTGGTGTCAACCGACCCGCACTCGATGCGCGACTTTCAGGCCTTTGCCAAGCAGACCGGCAACGAACTCGTCGAGCAACTCGAGTGGCACCACGAATTCGTGCACGTGCTGCGCCGGCGCTGAAGCCTCACAGCTGCAGCGTCTTGAGGTAGTTGCGAAAGCCCGGGCCGAGTTTCGGGTGGGCCAGGGCCAGCTCGACGTTGGCCTCGAGGAAGCCTTCCTTGCTGCCGCAGTCGTAGCGGCGGCCTTCGTAGCGCAAGGCAAACACCTT
>CANFXR010000010.1 GCA_947451035.1 Burkholderiales bacterium | reverse complement strand
CTGCGCCAGAAAGCGCGGCGTGGTGATGCGCTCGGGTGCGGCGTACAGCAGCACCAGCCGCCCGCCCATCATCTCGCGCTCGATGCGCTGCGCTTCCTCGGAGCTCAGGCTCGAGTTGAGGCACGCCGCGTGCACGCCGGCTTCTTCGAGCGCGCCCACCTGGTCGTGCATCAGCGCGATCAGCGGGCTGACCACGATGGCCACACCGCGATCGGCGCGGTGCCGCACGATGGCCGGCACCTGGTAGCACAGGCTCTTGCCGCCGCCCGTGGGCATCAGCACCAGTGCGTCGCCATCGGCGCACACCTGCTCGATCACGGCCGCCTGGGCGTCGCGAAAGGCGGGGTAGCCGAACACCGTTTGAAGCACCGACAGCGCGGCGCGCTCGGTGTGTGTCGGGGCGGGGTCGCTGGCTGGGGAGGCCGTCTCGGGGAAATCGCTGGGATCGGGGGTCATGGGCACTCTGACGGCATGGTCGACGATGGTAAAGGTCGGCGCAGGCCGGCGCCGCCGAAGTTGGGGCCCAACCCGCTGTCGCGCAGCGGCGACGACCCCGATAATCTTGGGTACCCCACAGTCACACCGGAGCTCGCCCCATGGCCTCGATCAACAAAGTCATTCTCATTGGCAACCTGGGCCGCGACCCCGAAGTGCGCTACACGCCCAATGGCAGCGCGATCTGCAACATCAGCGTGGCCACCACCCGCAACTGGAAAGACAAGACCAGCGGCGACAAGGTCGAAGAAACCGAATGGCACCGCGTGGTGTTCTACGACCGCCTGGCTGAGATCGCTGGCGAGTACCTGAAAAAAGGCCGCCCGGTCTACGTCGAAGGCCGCCTGAAGACGCGCAAGTGGCAGGACAAGGACGGCAAGGACGTCTACACCACCGAAGTCATCGCCGACAACATGCAGCTGCTGGGCGGGCGTGAAGGCATGGGCGGCGGCGATTCCGGCGACGACCAGGGTGGTGACCGCAGTGATCGTGGTGAAGGCCGCAGCGAAAGCCGCGCCCCCGCCCGCAGCGCCGCCCCGGCCCCGCGCCCCGCGCCACCGAAGCCGGCCCCCAAGGCCGCCACCGGCTTCGACGACATGGACGACGACATCCCGTTCTGAGTCCACTCGCGTCGCATCGCTCCAGATGCGACGCGCCTTCAGCGCTCGGCGCTGCCCCGGTAGCGACTGACTTGCAGCGTCGACACCGCTTCGGCCTGATGGCCCCAGCTCTGGCGCACATGCGTGAGCAGCGCGGCGACGTCGTCGTTGCTCAGGGTCTGGCCGAAAGGCGGCATGCCGAACGGTCGCGGGTGGCCGGGTGTGGCCGGCGCGAAGCCGCCTTCGACCACCATGCGCACCAGGTTCGCGGGCACGGCCATCGTCACCGCACGGTTGCCGGCCAGCGGCGGGTAGGCGCCGGCCACGCCTGCACCGTTGTCGCCGTGGCAGCTCGCGCAGTGGTCGGCGTAGAGCTTTTCGCCCTGCGGGTTGGCTGTTTTGAGCGCGCGGGTGGACGCCGCCGCTGGCGGGTTCACGGCAGCGTGTGCGCCCAGCGTTTGCAGATAGGCCGCCACCGCGCCGAGGTCGGCATCGCTCAGGTGCTGCGTGCTGCGCAGCACCACCTCGCCCATCGGGCCCGAGGCGGTGACCAGCCCGCTCGGGCGATTCGCCACACCGGTCTTGAGCAGGGCGACGATCTCGGCGCGGCTCCAGTCGGCCACCCCGGCTTCGCGCGGGTCGGTGAGCGACGGCGCGTACCAGTTGTGCACCGGGATCAGCCCGCCGCTCAGATCGAGCGGCCCGCTGGTGGCACCCAGCGCGTTGCGCGAGGCGTGGCAGGCGTTGCAGTGACCCAGGCCTTGCACCAGGTAGGCGCCACGATTCCACTCGGCCGATTGCGTGGTGTCGGTGCGGAACTCGCGCGGCTCGAAATACAGCGCGCGCCACACCGCCAGCGCGGCTTGCGTGTTGAACGGAAAGCGCAGCTCGTGCGCGCGCACTGCCTGCGCCACCGGCGGCACGCTGCGCAGGTAGGCGTACAGCGCATCGGCGTCGGCGCGGTTGATCAGCGTGGTGTTGTCATACGGAAAGGCCGGCGTGAGCAGCCGCCCGTCGGCCGAGCGGCCGTGGTGCAGCGCGCGCCAGAACTGCGGCGCCGACCAGCGGCCCAGACCGTGATCGGCATCGGGCGTCAGGTTCGAGCTGAAGACGATGCCAAACGGCGTTTCGATGGCACGTCCGCCCGCATAGGGCGCTCCGCCGCGCGCGCTGTGGCAGGCCTGGCAGTTGCCCGCGCGTGCCAGATAGGCGCCACGGGCGATCACCTCGGGATCGGCACGCCAGCCCGCCGCCGGTGCGGCGGTGGCCGCGATCTCGGCGTCGAGCGTGCCTTCGCCGCGCAGGTTGAGCGCGACCACCGTGGCTGCCAGCCCGGCGATGCCGATGAACGCTGCGGCCAGCCATTTCAGACGGGCGCTCATCGCGTCACCCCCGTTGGCGCGGCTTCAACCGACACGCCGCCGCACGCCACCGGCATCTTGCGACCGGCCGGCCATTCATGCAGCGGTTTGGCGCCGGGTGGCACCGGTTGCGCAGCCAGCCACTGCGACAGCGCGTCGATGTCGCCCACGCTCAGCGAACGAGCCACCTTCGCCATGCAGTCCGGCGATTGCGCATGGCGCTTGCCGCTGCGCCACGCGCCGAGCTGCGCGTTGAGGTAGTCGCGCGGCAATCCCAGCAGGCCGGGGATCGAAGGCGCGATGCCCATCATCGACTCGCCGTGGCATTGCTGGCAGGCGGGGGTGGCCGCATCGGCGTCACCGCGGCGCACCAGCTGCTCGCCGCGCTGCAGCGTGGCGGGCGTGGCCGTCGTGGCCTGAGGCGGCGGGTAGGGCACGTCGAGCGAGGAGAAGTAGCCGGCGATGTCTTGCAGGTAGGCGTCGCTCAGCGGATCGACCAGCGCGGTCATCGGCCCGTAGTCGCGCCGGCCCTCGCGAAAGTTGAGCAGCTGGTGGAACAGATAGCCCGCGGGCTTGCCAGCCAGTCGCGGCTGGTAACCGTTGGGCGTGGCGCGGCCTTGCGCGCCGTGGCACACGGTGCAGCCTTGCAGCCGCTGCGCGAGGGTGTCCTCGAAGGGCGCCGCGTGCGCCCCGGGTGCGCCGAGCAGGCACGCCAGCCACAGCGCCCAGTGGCAGATCGACAGGGCAAGGCGCGACTGGCGCAGAGGGTTCTGGAGACGGGGGATCGACATGGCGGGATCGCTGGCGCGCGGCGGCGGTGGACGACGAGCTAAGTATTTTCCCTGATTACCTGGCCGCGATTCCAAAGCGCCTGCGGGCCAGCCGGCGCCGCGGTGCTGCCCGGCGGGCACTGAACCCGACTCGCTGCATCAGCAGCCCGTCCGGTTCAGAGCGGCACGGTGTGCGCGATCACCCCGCCGCCGAGGCACACCTCGCCGTCGTAGAGCACGGCCGACTGGCCCGGCGTGGCGGCCCATTGCGGCGTGACAAAGCGCAACTCGAAGCCAGCCGTGGTGTCGGGGCCCGCCGCGGCCAGATCGCACGGCGCATCGGCCTGCCGGTAGCGTGTCTTGGCGCTGAAGGCGCCGCTCGCCGGTGCCTGGCCGGCCACCCAGCTCGCGTTGTCGGCGCTCAGCACGAGCGATTGCAGCCACGGGTGGTCGTGGCCTTGCACCACGTACAGCGTGTTGGCCGCCATGTCCTTGCGCGCGGTGAACCACGGCTCGTGATCGCTGCCGCCGCGCACCGCGCCGCGCGGCTTGATGCCGCCGATGCCGATGCCCTTGCGCTGGCCCAGTGTGTAAAAGCTCAGGCCCACGTGCTCGCCGATGACGCGGCCGCGGTCGTCCTTGATCGGGCCCGGCGTGTGCGCCAGATAGCGGTTGAGGAACTCGCGAAACGGCCGCTCGCCGATGAAGCAGATGCCCGTGCTGTCTTTCTTCTTGGCGTTGGGCAGGCCGATCTCGGCGGCGATGCGCCGCACCTCGGTCTTGGGCAGTTCGCCCACCGGGAACAGCGTCTTGGCCAGTTGCGCCTGACTCAGCCGGTGCAAGAAATAGCTCTGGTCCTTCAGCGGATCCAGACCCTTGAGCAGCTCGAAGCGAGCGTCGCGCTCACGCACCCGTGCGTAGTGGCCGGTGGCGATGCACTCGGCGCCCAGCCGCATGGCGTGGTCGAGGAAGGCCTTGAACTTGATCTCGGCGTTGCACAGCACGTCGGGGTTGGGCGTGCGGCCGGCCTGGTACTCGCGCAGGAAATCGGCGAACACGCGGTCCTTGTAGTCGGCGGCGAAGTTCACGTGCTCGAGGTCGATGCCCAGCACGTCGGCCACCGAGGCTGCGTCAAGAAAGTCCTGACGCGACGAGCAGTAGCTGGTGCCATCGTCAGCCGCCTCGGCGCTCGTGTCGTCGTCTTCCCAGTTCTTCATGAACACGCCGATCACTTCGTGCCCCTGCTGCTTGAGCAGGTGCGCGCTGACCGCCGAATCGACGCCGCCGCTCAGGCCCACGACCACACGCCGCCGTGCGGTGCTCATGCCTTGATTTCCGGCTGGTACACGCTCAGATCGGTGTGCAGCAGATCGAGCGGATGGCGCTGTCCGGCCACGTGGTCCTCGATGCATTTCAGCACCATGCTGCTGCGGTGGCGCTCGGGGCACGCGCGCAACTCGGCCAGCGTCATCCACAGCGTGCGCACGATGCCGTCGTCGAGCGCGTGGCCGGGGAGCGGCTCGCCCACCGTGCCGGCGAACGCCAGACGCAAGTAGGTGATGTCCTCGTCGCGTGACGGGCGCTGGAAGCGCCCGAGGTACACGCCCACCAGCGACTGAGGCGTGAACGCGCAGGCGGTTTCCTCGAGCACTTCGCGCACCACGCCGTGCTCGGGCGATTCGGCCGGGTCGAGGTGGCCGGCCGGATTGTTCAGCCGCAGGCCTTCGGGCGTGTGCTCTTCGACCAGCAGGAAGCGGCCGTCGCGCTCGATCACCGCGGCCACGGTGACATGGGGTGTCCATCGATTGCTCATGGCGGCCGATGGTAGCGGTGGGCTACCCTGCGAACCCCGGGGCGCGCCGGGTTGTGTAAGCTGCGCGGCTTTGCTTGACTCAGGGCTCGCGCAATCTGCGCGCCCCAATGGACGGAGTACACATCCATGCAGATAGGGGTTCCACTTGAAACCACGGCGCGCGAGACGCGTGTGGCGGTCACGCCAGAGACCGTGAAGAAGCTCAAGGCTCAGGGGCACAGGGTGCACATCGAGTCGGGCGCAGGCACTGCCGCCAGCGTCACCGATGCGGCCTACGCCGCCGCCGGCGCCGAGATCACCGATGCGGCAGGCGCCTTCGGCAGCGATCTGGTGCTCAAGGTGCGCGCCCCCCAGGCCCACGAACTGCCGCTGCTCAAAAGCGGCGCCGCGCTGGTGGGCATGCTCAACCCGTTCGATGCCGCCGGGCTGCAAGGTCTGGCCGCCGCCGGCGTGACCGCCTTCGCGCTCGAGGCCGCGCCGCGCACCACGCGCGCGCAGAGCATGGACGTGCTCAGCTCGCAAGCCAACATCGCCGGCTACAAGGCCGTGATGATCGCGGCCAACGAGTACCAGCGCTTCTTCCCGATGCTCATGACCGCCGCCGGCACGGTGAAAGCCGCGCGTGTGGTGATCCTGGGCGTGGGCGTGGCCGGACTGCAGGCCATCGCCACGGCCAAGCGTCTGGGTGCGGTGATCGAGGCCAGCGACGTGCGTGCGGGCGTCAAGGAGCAGGTCGAGTCGCTCGGCGCGAAGTTCATCGACGTGCCGTGCGAGACCGACGAGGAACGCGAGGCGGCCGTGGGAGTGGGCGGCTACGCACGGCCGATGCCGCAAGGCTGGCTGGACCGGCAGCAGCTCGAAGTGGCCAGACGCGTGGCCGCCGCTGACGTGGTGATCTCCACCGCGCTGATCCCGGGGCGCGCGGCACCCACGTTGATCACCGAGGCCATGGTCCAGTCGATGAAGCCCGGTTCGGTGATCGTCGACATCGCCGCCGGCCGCGGTGCCGATGGCCTGGGCGGCAACTGCACCGTGTCGCGTGCCGACCAGACCGTGGTGGTTCATGGCGTGACACTCGTGGGCGAAACCAACCTGCCTGCGCGGGTGGCGGCCGATGCGTCGGCGCTGTACGCACGCAACGTGCTCGACTTCCTCAAGCTGGTGATCAGCAAGGAAGGCGCGCTTCACATCCCCCTGGAAGACGACATCGTGGCAGCGTGCCTGATGACGCAAAACGCAAAGGTACTTCGCACATGAGTGCACGAATGATGTTGCGATCCAAGCTGCACCGCGCCACGGTGACCGAGGCCGATCTGCACTACGAGGGATCGTGCGGCATCGACAGCGACCTGCTCGAGCAGGCCGACATGCGCGAGTTCGAGCGCATCGAGCTCTACAACGTGAACAACGGCGAGCGCTTTGCGACTTACATCATCAAGGCGGCCAAGGGCTCGGGCACGGTGTCGCTCAACGGCGCGGCCGCGCGCAAGGCACAGGTCGGTGACTTGCTGATCATCTGCACCTACGCGCCGATGACCGACGCCGAAGTCGCCGTGCACAAGCCCAAGGTGCTGCTGCTCGACGCGCACAACCGCATCAGCGAGATTCGCAAGTTCTGACCCCCATCGACCTGGAGACCGCCGGATGGACATCATTTCGCCCACCCTGACCAACCTGATCATCTTCGTGCTGGCCATCTACGTGGGCTACCACGTGGTGTGGACCGTCACGCCTGCGCTGCACACGCCGCTGATGGCGGTGACCAACGCCGTGTCGGCCATCGTGATCGTGGGCGCCATGCTGGCCGCGGCGATGACCGAGACTGCACTCGGCCAGACCATGGGCGTGCTGGCCGTCGCGCTGGCGGCGGTCAACGTGTTCGGCGGCTTTCTCGTCACGCGGCGCATGCTCGAGATGTTCCGCAAGAAAGACAAGAAGGCCCCGGCCGCCGGGAGCGCTGAATGAGCCTCAACGTCGTCACGCTGCTCTACCTGGTCGCGAGCATCTGCTTCATCCAGGCGCTCAAGGGCCTGAGCCACCCGACCACCTCGATCCGCGGCAACCTGTTCGGCATGAGCGGCATGGCGATCGCCGTGCTGACCACCGCCGCGCTGATCGTCAAGCTGATCCATGCGCAGCCCGCGGGCGGCGCGACGGGGGGCCTGCCCTATGTGTTTGCCGCGTTGCTGGTGGGCGGCGCGGTGGGCTCGCTGATGGCCAAGCGCGTCGAGATGACCAAGATGCCCGAGCTGGTGGCCTTCATGCACAGCATGATCGGTCTGGCTGCGGTGTTCATCGCGGTGGCGGCGGTGGCCGAGCCTCACGCCTTCGGCATCGTCGCCAAGGGCGATCCCATTCCCGCAGGCAACCGGCTCGAGCTGTATCTGGGCGCGGCCATCGGTGCGATCACCTTCAGCGGCTCGGTCATCGCCTTTGGCAAGCTGAGCGGGCGCTACAAGTTCAGGTTGTTCCAGGGGACGCCGGTGCAGTTTGCCGGCCAGCACCCGCTCAACGGGGCGCTCGGAGTGCTCATGATGGGCCTGGGGCTCACGTTCATGTTCACCGGCAGCTGGCCCGCGTTTTTCGCGATGCTCGCGCTGGCCTTCGTGATGGGCGTGCTGATCATCATCCCGATCGGCGGGGCCGACATGCCGGTGGTGGTGTCGATGCTCAACAGCTACTCGGGCTGGGCGGCCGCGGGCATCGGCTTCAGCCTGAACAACGCCATGTTGATCATCGCGGGCAGCCTGGTCGGCTCGTCGGGCGCGATCCTCAGCTACATCATGTGCAAGGCGATGAACCGTTCGTTCATCAGCGTGATCCTGGGCGGCTTTGGCGGCGAGGCGGCGGGGCCCGCAGGCGCCAAGGCCGAGGCGCGTCCGGTCAAGAGCGGCAGCGCCGAGGACGCTGCCTTCGTGCTGGGCAACGCCGAGACGGTGGTCATCGTGCCGGGCTACGGCCTGGCCGTGGCGCGCGCGCAGCACGCGGTGAAGGAGCTCGCCGCCAAGCTCACCGAAAAGGGCATCACGGTGAAGTACGCCATCCACCCGGTGGCCGGGCGCATGCCGGGCCACATGAACGTGCTGCTCGCCGAGGCCGAGGTGCCCTACGACCAGGTCTTCGAGATGGAAGACATCAACGGCGAGTTCGGCCAGGCCGATGTGGCCATCATCCTGGGCGCCAACGACGTGGTGAACCCGGCCGCGCACGTCAAGGGCAGCCCGATCTACGGCATGCCCATCCTCGAGGCCTACAAGGCCAAGACTGTCATCGTCAACAAGCGCTCCATGGCCTCGGGCTACGCGGGTCTGGACAACGAACTGTTCTACATGGACAAGACGATGATGGTGTTTGGCGATGCGAAGAAGGTGGTTGAGGAGATGATCAGGGCGGTGGAGTAGGGGCGCACTCGCTGGGGGCCCGTCACGTGCCTGACTTGAATGGTCACCTATGATCTGGCGCCCCCGTCGCCGCGAGGCGAAGCGGACCCTTAGCGCCACCGAACCCAAGGACCCCCATGCCCATCGAATTCCATGAAGTCAGCGACGGCCTGCGTCGCATCGCGATCTCCGGGCGCCTCGACATTCCCGGAACCGACGAAATCGCGATCCGGTTTGCGGCGCTGTCGGCGGCGGCCAACCTGCGCATCGTGCTCGACCTGACGGGTGTGAGCTTTCTGGGGTCGATCGGCATCCGCTCGATCATCGTCAATGCCAAGGCCGTGCAGCAGCGTGGCGGTCGCATGGTGCTGCTGGTCGGCGACAACGTGGCCGTGTCCGAGACGCTGCACGCCACCGGCCTGGGCTCGTTGATCCCGATCCTGAGCGACAACGCTGCTGCCGAAGCCGCTGCTCTGGCGTAAATCGGTCCGACCGGCGTGACTGCGATCCCTGCGTCGGTCGATCTGGCCATCCGCGCGGTGGCCGAGGATGTCCGACCGGCTTCGCACTGGCTGGCGCAATCGTGCGAGGCGCGGCGAGTGCCTGCCCCTCAGATCCTGCGCCTGGACCTGTGCCTCAACGAGGCACTGGCCAATGTCATCTCGCATGGCGGCGCACCGGCGCTGGCCGCGCCCGTTCGGCTGCGTCTGCACGTGAGTGGCGACGCCGCCATGCATCAAGCCAGCGTCACCGTGTCCGACAGCGGGCCGGCTTTCGACGCCACCTCGGTACAGCCCGGTGAGTTGCCGGCCACGCTGGCCGAGGCCGAACCGGGCGGCCTCGGCCTGCGCATGATCCGCAACCTGTCCGACTCGCTTTCGTACTGGCACGATCAGGGACACAACGAGCTGACCTTCAGCGTGCGCTGGGCGGACGAAGCCTGGTGAGCGCGCACGGCTGAGCGCGGTGGCGCGGGTATTGCTGCGCTGAGGCCGCTCGCGGCAATGGCCGCCCAGGGCTGTCACGGGCGCACTGCGATGGACACAGGGAAAGCGATGGCTGTGAAAGATGGCGACAAGGAGCCCGCGACCCAGTCGGCAGTGATCGCTGGCGCTGCCGAGACAGCCATCACGCTGGTGTCGCTGTTGACGGGCGAATCGGTGCTGTTGCTGGCCGATTTCCTGAAGACGGGTCTTGAGTTCTTCGCGGTGCTGCTCGCCTGGCTGGCCGTTCGACGCCTTGGCCGTGCGGACGGGCTCAGGCACGACTACGGCATCGGAAAAATCGAGAACCTGTCGAGCCTGGTGATCGCCGCCTTGATGATGGCGACCGTCATCGTGATCACCATCAGCGCCTTGTTCGGCCTGCTCTGGCCGACCCCTGTGGCGGGCGTCGGAGTGAAGATCACCGTGGCTTCGCTGGTGGTCTACGCTGGCATCAACGGCTGGTTGTGGCGACGCTGCCGCGCGGCCAGCCAGGCGGAAGATTCGCCGCTGATGGCGTCGCAGGCCAAGCTGTTCCTGACCAAGCTTTTCGGCAACGTGTTCATGCTGGCCGCGCTGTGTTCAAGCCTGTGGCTGATCGACCAGCCCTGGGCTCACTACATCGATCCGCTGGCCGCCCTGGCGGTGGCCGCCAGCATCCTGATGTCTGCCCTGGGCGTGTTCTCGAGCTCGGTTTATCACCTGCTCGATGGCACGCTGGAAGAGTCCGACAAGCTGACCATCATGGGCGAGATGGCGCGGCACTTCGAGCGCTATGACTGGCTCTACGGCGTGCGCTCCCGGCGCTCGGGCAACCATGTGTTTGTCGAGATCGAGCTCGGTTTTGACGCCGCTCGCCGCGTGGGCGAAGTCGAGCCGCACATCGCGGCCATTCGCGATTCGGTGACGCGGCTTTTCAGGCAGGCCAGCGTCACGGTCGCGCTGGGGCCCGCGCCTGGCGAGGCACGGCGCCGCGCCGACGCGGCCTGACACGCGTACAGCGCTAGCTCCCCCGCTGGCGCGCGGGCAGGCCGCTCGTCGAATCCCCTGATGGTGGTTTGCCGAAGCCGCCGCAAAATCGCCACACCCCTCTACGCGGACTCGCATGGAAAAAATCTGGCTCAGGCAGTACCCCGCAGGCGTTGCGCACACCATCGACGTGCAGGCCTGTGCGTCGCTGGTGGCCTTGATGGAAGAAAGCTTCGTCAAGTACCGCGACCGCTGCGCCTACCGCTACATGGGCCGCAGCTTCACGTTTGGCGAGGTCGACCAGATGTCGCGCGCGTTCGCGGCCTACCTGCAAGGCGCCGGCCTGGCCAAGGGCGACCGCGTCGCGCTGATGATGCCCAACGTGCCGCAGTACCCGGTGGCCGTGGCGGCGGTGCTGCGTGCCGGCTGTGTGGTGGTCAACGTCAACCCGCTGTACACGCCGCGCGAGCTCGAGCACCAGATCAAGGATTCGGGCGCGCGCGCCATCGTGGTGATCGAGAACTTCGCGACCACGCTGCAGCACGCGCTGCCCGCGCTCCAGTTGGACCTGGTCGTGGTGACGGGGCTGGGCGATCTGCTGGGGTTCCCGCGCGCTGCGATCGTCAACTTCGCGGTGCGTCACGTGAAGAAGATGGTGCCGGCGTTCGAGCTGCCCGGCGCCGTGCGCCTGGGTGCGGCGCTGGCGGCCGGCCGCCAGCTCACGCTGCGCCCGCTGAGCGTGGGTCCCGATGACATCGCGGTGCTGCAGTACACCGGCGGCACCACCGGCGTGAGCAAGGGCGCGGTGCTGCTGCACCGCAATCTGGTGGCCAACATCCTGCAGTCCGAGGCCTGGTACGGGCCGGCCCTGAAGAAGCTCGCTCCCGGCGAGCCTTTGGTCACGGTGAGCGCGCTGCCGCTGTATCACGTGTTCGGCTTCACCACCAACATGATGCTCAACCTGCGGCTGGGCGGCTGCAACATCCTGATCGTCAACCCGCGCGACCTCAAGTCGCTGCTCAAGGACATCGGCCGCGAGCGCTTCCACAGCTTTCCGGCGGTCAACACGCTGTTCAAGGCGGTGGCCAGCCACCCCGATTGCCAGCGTGTCGACTGGAGCCACCTGATCATCTCGGTGGGCGGCGGGGCGGCGGTCCAGTCGGCCACCGCAGCGCTGTGGCTGCAGAAAACCGGCTGTCCGATCATCGAGGGCTACGGCCTGTCCGAGACCTCGCCGCTGGCGAGCTGCAACCCGCTCGACAGCGACAGCTTCACAGGCACCATCGGCCTGCCGGTGTCCAACACCGAGATGACGCTGCTCGACGATGCGGGCCACGAGGTGCCGCCGGGCGCGCCCGGCGAGATTGCCATCCGCGGCCCGCAGGTGATGGCCGGCTACTGGCAGCGTCCCGACGAGACCGCTCAGGTGATGACGGCCGACGGGTACTTTCGCACCGGCGACATCGGCACGGTCGACGCGCGCGGCTACTTCAAGATCATCGACCGCAAGAAAGACATGATCGACGTCAGCGGCTTCAAGGTCTATCCAAACGAGGTTGAAGAAGTGGTCTCGCAACTCAGCGGCGTGGCCGAGTGCGCGGTGGTGGGTGTGCCCGACCCCAGAACCGGCGAGAGCGTGAAGCTGGTCATCGTGCGCAGCAACCCGCAACTGACCGAAGCGGCGGTGCTGGCCCATTGCGAGGCCAACCTGGCGGGCTACAAGCGCCCGCGCGAGATCGAGTTCCGCACCGAGTTGCCCAAGTCCAACGTCGGCAAGATCTTGCGGCGCGAGTTGCGCGAGCAGCGCTGACGCCCATGGCACCTCGCTTCTTTGTGCCCGCATCGCTGGCGCCGCTCGCGGCCGGCGGCCCCTTCGACTTGCCGCCGGGGTGCGCGCGCCATGTGCAGGTGCTGCGGCTGCAGCCGGGCGACGAGCTCACGCTGTTCGACGGGCAGGGCGGCGAGTGGCGCGCCTGCGTCGAGCACATGGGGCGCTCCGATGTCTCGGCGCGTCTGATCGAGCACCGGGAGGTGAGCCGCGAACTGGGCTTCGATGTCACGCTGGCGCTGGGCATGCCGGCCAACGACCGCATGGACAGCCTGGTCGAAAAGGCCACCGAACTCGGCGTGGCGGCCATTCAGCCGCTGGTGTGCGAACGCTCGGTGCTGCGTCTGTCGGGCGAGCGCGCCGACAAGAAGGTGGCGCACTGGCAGGCGGTGGCCACGGCGGCCAGCGAGCAGTGCGGCCGCACGCGCGTGCCCACGGTGCACGCGGTGCGCAGCCTGCCCGACTGGCTGCGCGGGCTGCCTACCGATGCCGATTCGAGTCAGGGCGGCGACTGCCAGCGTCGGGTGCTCAGTCTGCGCGAAGGCCGCGGCTGGCAGCAGGCAGCCACAGCGGCCGGCCAGCGCTTCGTGTTCCTGAGCGGCCCCGAGGGCGGTTTGTCCGAGGCCGAGGAAAGTGCCGCGCTGCAGTGCGGTTTCGAGCCGCTGTCGCTGGGTGCGCGCGTGCTGCGCGCCGACACCGCGCCGCTGGCGGTGCTGGCGGCTCTGGGGCTGCAGGCCGTCGCGCGCTGAACCGCTTCAGCGCGCCGCGCCGTCGTTGCGCATCGAGCCGGCCACCAGATCGAAGCGGAACAGCCGGCATTCGATCGGGCCGTTCCACATCGGCGTGCGGCGCGCTTCCTTCAGGCGCATGGCGCCGGGCAGCTTCATGTCGGGGCTGAGCACATAAGCCGTCCAGCCGGCCGGGTGGCTGGTGTAGGCGCGCTTCCAGTGCGCGCTCAGGCGGGCAAAGAAGTCTTCGGGCAGTTCGCGATTGCCCCCGTCGCCGTGCGGCCGCGCCGCGCCGGGGGCGGCCTTGCCGGCCACTTCGATGCGTTCGCCGTACGGCGGGTTGAGCATCAGCGTGCCGGGCAGATCGTCCGGCAGCGCGGGGGCAGCCCGCTCGAGGGCGTCACCGCCGTTGAAGACGATGGCCGCTTCGACGCCGGCGCGCTGCGCATTGCGGCGCGCGAAGTCGACCATGCGAAACGACACGTCGCTGGCAAAGATCGGCACCGCCGAGGCGTGGATGCGCGCTTGCGCGTGGCTGCGCAGGCGCTGCAGCGCACCGCGCATCTCGGCGCTCGAAAACGGCAGCAGCCGCTCGAACGCGAAGCGGCGCTTGAGGCCCGGCGCGATGCCGCAGGCGATCTGCGCGGCCTCGATGGCGATGGTGCCCGAGCCGCAGCACGGGTCGTGCAAGGCGCCGCCCGCATCGGGGCGACCCTGCCAGCCGGCGGCGGCCAGCATCGCGGCGGCCAGCGTTTCCTTCAGCGGGGCATCGCCCTTGTCTTCGCGCCAGCCGCGCTTGAACAGCGGCTCGCCCGAGGTGTCGACGTACAGCGCCGCGCGTTCGGGGCCGAGGTGCAGCACCAGCGCCAGGTCGGGCTCGCGGATGTCGACGCACGGGCGCTCGCCGGTGGCTGCACGCAGTTGATCGCACACCGCATCCTTGATGCGCAGCGCGGCGAAGTTCAAGCTGCGCAGCGGGCAGCGCGTGGCGGTGGTGTCCACGCGCAAGGTGTGCTGCGGCGTGATCCATTGCGTCCAGTCCACGCTGCCGGCGAGCTCGTAGAGCGACTGCTCGTCGCGGTACTCGCCCTCGGCCACCTCCACCAGCACGCGCTGGGCCAGGCGCAACTCGAGGTTGAGCACCATCACGTCGGCGGGCTCGCCGTCGAGCGCCACGCCGCCACGCAGCGTGTGCACCTGTCTGTCGGGCAGCAGTCGCTGCACCTCGGCGGTGAGCAGGGCTTCGACGCCGGCGGCGCAGGGCAGAAAAAACGGAGCGGTCATGCGACTCTTCTGAGTTGGCGGGGGAATGGCTTCATGGGGGCGGCGGCCAGGCGCCGTTCACATGTCCTTGCGCAGCGTCGCCGGCGCGATCTTCAAGGCATCGCGGTACTTGGCCACGGTGCGGCGGGCGACCTGGATGCCTTGTTCTTCGAGCATCTTGCTGAGCTGGTTGTCGGACAGCGGCTTGAGCGGGTTTTCCGCGGCGACCAACTGCTTGATGAGCGCGCGCACCGCGGTGCTCGACGCATTGCCGCCGGCTTCGGTGTTGAGCGACGAGCCGAAGAAATACTTCAGCTCGAAGGTGCCAAACACCGTGGCCATGTACTTGGCGGTGGTCACCCGCGAAATGGTCGATTCGTGCAGCCCGAGCTCGTCGGCGATTTCGCGCAGCACCAGCGGCTTCATGGCGATCTCGCCGTGGGTGAAGAAGTTCTTCTGCCGCTCTACGATGGCCTGCGACACCCGCTTGATGGTGTCGAAGCGCTGCTGGATGTTCTTCATGAACCAGCGGGCTTCTTGCAAACGCATGCTCAGGCCGGCCTGGTTGCTGTTGCCCGAGGCACCGCGCCCTTGGCGTATGGCCTGCGCGTAGAGGTCGTTGATGCGCAACTTGGGCATCACGTCGGGGTTGAGCACGACCTTCCAGTTGCGGCCCGACTTGAGCACCATCACGTCGGGCACGACGATGTTGGACTCGGCCGGGTAGAACGGGCGGCCCGGCTTGGGCTCGAGTGCGACGATCAGCGTTTGTGCGCGCTTGACCAGCTCGTCGTCGGCGCCAGTCATGGCCATCAGCTTCTTGAGGTCGCGCCTGGCGAGCAGCTCGAGGTGCTGCTTGCAGATCATGATGGCGATCACCTGCGCTTCGCTGCGCGGCAGCCGGCGCAACTGCAGCACCAGACATTCGGGCAGGTCGCGCGCACCGACGCCGATGGGTTCGAGGTTTTGCAGCCATTTGAGCGCGCAGCCGAGCCGCTCCATCACGATCTCGAGCTGCGGCGCATCGTCGCCCGCCAGCGATGCGGCGATCTCCTCCAGGCTGTCAGCGAGGTAGCCGTCGTCGTTGAGCGACTCGATCAGCACTTCGACGGCGGCGGCGTCTTCGGGCGACAGCCGCATGCCGACCAGTTGCGCGCGCAAGTGCTCGCGCAGGCTGATGCCCACATGGTTGCGCTCTTGCGGATCGAACTCATCGCCCTCGACGTTGCCGCCGGCCTTGCCCGGGGTTTCGCCGATGCCGTCGAAGTCGTCGCGCTCAGTGCCGTTTTCCCAGTCGTCGCGCTCGGTGGTGCCGAAATCGGCGCTGTCCATGCCAGGCGCGTCATCGCCGCCTTCGGCGCTCGACTCGGCGGGCGTGTCGGCGCGCTCGGTGTCGCGCTCGGCCACCCGTTCGGCCGCGGATGAGCGCTCGGCCAGCGGCTCGAAGGCTGCGGCACCCTCGATCTCGTTTTCGAGGAACGGGTTCTGGTCGAGCATTTGCTCGACTTCTTGTTGCAACTCCAGGGTGGACAACTGGAGCAGCCGGATCGACTGCTGCAACTGAGGCGTGAGAGCCAGGTGCTGCGACAGCCGTACTTGCAGCGAAGGCTTCATCGGCGCGCCTTACATGCGGAAGTTTTCGCCGAGGTAGACCTTGCGCACGTCGGCGTTGTCGACGATTTCGGCAGGGGTGCCTTCGGCCAGCACCCGGCCTTCGCTGATGATGTAGGCGCGGTCGCAAATGCCCAGCGTCTCGCGCACGTTGTGATCGGTGATGAGCACACCGATGCCGCGCGACTTGAGGAAGCTGATGATGCGCTGGATCTCGATCACCGCGATCGGGTCGACGCCGGCGAACGGCTCGTCGAGCAAGATGAAGCGCGGCTGGGTGGCCAGCGCGCGCGCGATCTCCACGCGGCGGCGCTCGCCACCGGACAGCGACGGCGCGGGCGAGTCACGCAGCTTCTCGATGCTGAGGTCGCGCAGCAGCGCTTCGAGCTGCTCGTCGATCCGGGCCGCGCGCAGCGGCTTGCCGTCACCATCGAGCTGCAGCTCGAGCACCGCACGGATGTTTTCCTCGACGTTGAGCTTGCGAAAGATGGAGGCTTCCTGGGGCAGGTAGGACAGCCCCATGCGCGAGCGCCGGTGGATGGGCAGGCGGTCGACGCGTTGCCCCTCGATCGTGATCTCGCCGGCATCAGCGCGCACCAGGCCCACGATCATGTAGAAGCTGGTGGTCTTGCCCGCGCCATTGGGGCCGAGCAGGCCGACCACCTCGCCGGCATCGACCGACAGGTGCACGTCCTCGACGACGTTGCGCGAGCCGTAGCGCTTTTTCAGCCCGGTGGCGGTCAGCCGGTGCACGACCGGCGCGCTCGCCAGGTCGGTGTTCAACGGGCGCCGCCCAGCGCGGTACTGGGCTTGAGGGTGATGCCGGGCTGCGAGGCGCTGGCATCGGGCGCGGCGGGTTGTTCGCGCGGTGTCAGCACGGTGCGCACGCGACCACTCGGGTTGTTCGGCGTGGCAGCGGTGGCGCCGCCTGCCACGCTGACCGTCTCGGTCACGTTGTCATAGATGATCGTGCTGCCGGCGGTCTCGTCGGCCAGCACCGAGCCGCGATAGCGGCGGATCACCGCTCGGTCGATGAACCGGATCAGGTCGGCCTTGCCGTCGTATTCGATGCGCTCGGCTTCGCCTTCGAGGTACTCATCGAGACCTTCGCGCTTTTGCCTGAACAGCGCGCGCTTGCCGCCTTCAGAGGTGGCCACGCCGAACTGCGAGCCGTCGGGCGACTGGCGCACCTCGATGCGCGAGGCGCGCATCGTCAAGGTGCCTTTGGTCACCACCACGTTGCCGGTGAAAACACCCAGCTGCTGGGCGTCGTCGTAGCGACCGTTGTCGGCCTCCACGTTCAGGGGCCTGGAGCGGTCAGCCCGTTCCGCCTGGACCGGCGAAACGCCAGCGCCGACGACCAGCGCCAGCGCGATCACGCGGGCCAGGCGCAGTCCCGAAAGGGACTGGCGGCGATGGGATATTTGGGTATGGTTCATGGGGCACGAAACTTGCAGAAATTTTAGCCGACAACTTCGTGCCGCGGCCCTCGCCAGTGCGCGAATGTGTGGCTGCCCCAGCCGCCGCTGATTCAGCCGGGTTTGCGTGCGCGCTGGATCAGGTAGTCGGCCACGCTCAAGGCGCGTTCGGGCGATCCGGCCAGCGACACCGACGTGAAGTAGCGGCCCTGGACGCCGATCGCGGGCACGCCATCGATGCGGTAGGCCTCCGCCAGTTGCTTGGCCTGGCGGGTCTTGGTTTGCACCGAGAACGAATTGAACACGTCGGTGAACCGGGCGGTGTCGACGCCGTTCTTGCCCATGAAGGCGACGATCTCGGGCAGTTTGTCGAGCTTGGCGTGGTCGAGGTGGATGGCGTTGAAGACCTTGCGGTGCAAGGTGTCGACCAGGTCCATCGCCTCGAGCGTGAAGTAGATGCGCTGGTGCGTGGTGAAGGGCTCTTCGCGAAAGACCACCGGCACGCGGCGAAAGGCCACGTCTGGGGGCAACTTCTTTTGCCACGCATCGAGCGCGGGCTCGAAGGCATTGCAGTGCGGGCAGCCGTACCAGAAGAATTCCACCACCTCGATCTTGCCGGCGGCCACCGCATTGGGCTGGCTCAGCTTGACGTACTGGGTGCCCTCGATGGGCTCGCCTTGTGCATGGACGTGCGTTGCCGCCAGCAAGGCGCTCGCGCCGGTCGCGGTGGCCAGCAGGTGGCTTGAAAACTCGCGTCGTTTCATGGTGCTCGGTTCCTCGGTCGTGGCATGGCGCCGGTGGGTCGAATCTGCAGTGCAGCGCGTGGTCGCGTGGTGGAGTGAGTGTGCCTTGCCGCTGAAAGTTCGCACAAGCGCATCACGAAGCGCCACAGGGGCGGCTCACCTCGGCGCGCGCACCAGGGCCGCTTCGAATCCGGCCGCCGTCACCTTCGCCTTGATGTCGTCGGCCTCGGCCCTCTCCTCGAACGGACCCAGGCGCACCCGATGCACGGTGCGGCCCGCTTGTTCGCGCTCGACGATGCGCGCCGAGTACCCGAGCAGCGCCAGCTTGCCACGCTGGCCTTCGGCGTCTTCCACGCTGGAGTAGGCCCCCGTTTGCACGAAGAAGACGTAGGCCTCGTCACCGCTCTTGGCGGCGGGTGCCGTGGCGGCTGTCTTGGCGGCGGCTGGCGTTGGTGTTGGCGTCGGTCCGACGGGGCGGTCGGCCAGGATGCTCGCCGGGTCACGCTCGGCAGGCGCCGGCGTGGCCGGCTCGCTGGACGCCGCCGGCACGGCGACCGGATGGGCGGGATTCTTGCCGGCCAGCGGGGCGTTGGGCTCCCAGTTCTTGTTCTTCTCGCGCTCGGCTGAATCCTGCTCGGCGGTGCGCTGCGGCACCTTGTCGAGGAAGGGCACCGGCACCTTGGTCACGTACAGCGCCACGCCCAGGGCGAGTGCCAGCCCGACCAGCAAACCGACGATGAGGCCGGCCAGAAAGCCGCCACGCTGGCGGAAACGGGAGGCGGCAGGGGGCACGGAATGGCGCATGGGCGATGACCTCACATTTTCTCGGGAGCACTCACGCCCAGCACCGCCAGCGCGTTGCGGATCACCTGGCGGGTGGCGCTGAGCAAGGCCAGCCGGGCGCGGGCCACGGCGTCGTCGTCGACCAGGAAGCGCTCGGCCGCGTAGTAGCTGTGGAAGGCGCTGGCCACGTCACGCAAATAGAAGGTCAGGTCGTGCGGCGCGAGCGTTTCGGCCGCGCCCGACAGCATCGCCGGATAGTCGGCCAGCCGCAGCATCAGGGCGGTTTCGGTGGGTGCGTTCAGCACCGACAGGTCGGCGTTTTCGAGGCCGGCCGCGTTGCCGCCCTTGTCGACGTACTGCTGGATCACCGAGCAGATGCGCGCGTGGGCGTACTGCACGTAGAACACCGGGTTCTCGTCGTTCTGCTTGAGCGCCAGATCGACGTCGAAGGTGAACTCGGTGTCGGCCTTGCGGCTGATCAGGAAGAAGCGCACCGCATCGCGGCTGGTCCAGTCGATCAGGTCGCGCAGCGTCACGTAGGAGCCGGCGCGCTTGGAGATCTTGACCTCCTCGCCGCCCTTCATCACGGTGACCATCTTGTGCAGCACGTAGTCGGGGTAGCCCGGCGTGATGCCCACGCCCGAGGCCTGCAATCCGGCACGCACCCGCGCGATGGTGCCGTGGTGGTCGCCGCCCTGGATGTTGATCGCCTTGGTGTAGCCACGCGAAAACTTGTTGATGTGATAGGCCACATCGGGCACGAAGTAGGTGTACTGCGCCTCATCGCCGACGGTGCCCGACTTGCGCATCACGCGGTCCTTGTCGTCGCCGTAGTCGGTGCTGCGCAGCCACAGCGCACCGTCTTGCTCGTAGGTCTTGCCGGCCGCCACCAGGCGCGACACGGTGGCTTCGACCTGCCCGGTGGAGTACAGGCTCGACTCGAGAAAGTAGTGGTCGAAGCGCACGCCGAACGCCTGCAGGTCCAGGTCCTGTTCGTGGCGCAGGTAGGCCACCGCAAACTGGCGGATGCCCTCCACGTCCTCGACATCACCCGAGGCGGTGAACTCGCGGTCATCGGCCTTCACCGTTTGCCTGGCGGAGAAGCCCGCGGCGATGTCGGCGATGTAGTCGCCGTTGTAGGCCGCTTCGGGCCACGTCTCGTCGCCGGGCTTGAGTCCGTGCAGGCGGGCCAGCGTCGACGCGGTCAGCGTGGCGATCTGCACGCCGGCGTCGTTGTAATAGAACTCGCGCCACACCGACCAGCCCTGCGTTTCGAACAGGTTGCAGATCGCGTCACCGAGCGCGGCCTGACGGCCATGGCCCACGTGCAGCGGTCCGGTCGGGTTGGCCGAGACGAACTCGACGAGCACTTGCTGTGCGTTGGGCGCGCGTCGCCCGAAGCCTTCGGCCGCGGCGAGCACCTCGCGCACGATGGCCTGTCGCGCGGCGGCACGCAGGCGCACGTTGATGAACCCCGGCCCCGCGATCTCGAAGGCCTCGACGTGGCGGCGCACGGCCGGATCGCGCTCGAGCGCTTCGATCAGCGCCTGAGCGACCTCGCGCGGATTTTTCTTCAGCGGCTTGGCCAACTGCATCGCCGAGGTGCACGCCAGATCGCCGTGGGCGACCAGTTTGGGGGACTCGAAAGTGGCCTGCAATGCGCTGGCCGGGCTGACTTCCTGAATCGCTGAGGCGAGTGCCTTCAGCAGGTCTTGCTTCGCTTCAATCATCGGCTGATTCTACGTTTCGGCCTGTGCCCGATGGCCTCGCGGGTCCCCGGCGAAATGGCATGGGCTGCGGTTTGACGGGTCTTTGGGCGCCAGTTCCGGCGTATCGGGCAACATCGGGCAAGGCAACATCCGGATGCGCGCGCAGTGCGGCCATTGATTTCAACGAGCGGACCGGGCTGTGCCTTGCCCGTGATTGCAGCCCCACCCATGGCACACCACCCGACCGACAGCCCTGCCGTCGACATTCCGATCGATACCGCACCCGAGTTGCCGGTGGGCAACGCGCTGCCTGAGAAGATCGGCAAGTACCCGGTGCTGCGCAAGCTCGGCGAAGGCGCCACCAGCGATGTCTACTTGTGCCGGGATGAGTTTCACGGCCGCGACGTGGCCATCAAGCGGGTGCGCCATGTCGCCGGAGACGACGAGGCCGCGCTGCGCTACAGCGACCGCTTCTTCGCCGCCGAGGCCGCGCTCGTCGGACGCCTGCAGCACCCCAACGTGGTCAAGATCCATGACGCGGTGCTCGAGCCGTCGAGCCGCTATCTGGTGATGGAGTACGTGTCGGGCGGCACCTTGAGACCGTACTGCCGCGCCGATCAGCTGCTGCCGCTCGAGCAGATCGTCGAAATCGGCTTCAAGTGCGCGATGGCGCTGGGTTATGTGTACCGCCAGGGTCTGATCCATCGCGATGTCAAGCCGGCCAATTTGCTCACGGTGCTGAACAACGGGGTCATCACCGACGTGAAGATCAGCGACTTCGGCAGCGTGCTCAACCTCGATTCGGAGGTCACGCAGGTCTACCGCGTGGGCTCGCTGGCCTACATGTCGCCCGAGCAGCTCGATGGCAGCACGCTCGACTGCCGCGCCGACATGTACTCGCTGGGCGCGGTGCTCTATCACCTGGTGGCCGGACGGCCGGCGTTCGACGCGCAGATCCAGTCGGCCCTGATGCACCAGATCTATCACGCGACACCGGCCTCGCTGGTCGGTTTGCGCGATGGGGTGGGCCCCGCGCTCGATGCGGTGATCCAGCGTGCGCTGGCCAAGTCCCCGCAAGACCGATATGCCGATTGGGACGAGTTTGCGCAGGCGCTGTCGGGGCTGATCGCGCGGCAGGAGGTGCCGCGTGGCCAGTGGCAAGGCGTGCTCGACTCGGAGCGCTTCAACCTGTTGCGCAAGCTGGAGTTCTTCGCGAGCTTCGGCGACGTCGAGCTGTGGGAGGTGGTGCACCGCGCCAAGTGGCGCCGCTTTCCGGTGGGTCACGCCCTGTACCGCAAGGGCGACCAGGGCCGCGCCTTTCACATCATTGCGCACGGTGCAGTGGAGGTGTTTCGCGGTGGGGAGAAGGTCGCCGCCCTGGGCGCGGGCACCTCGGTGGGCGAGATGGCCTACCTGGCACCCAGCCCCGATCTGCGCACCCATGCGGCCGACGTGCTGATCACGGAGATCGCCACCACGATCTCGTTCGTGCCCGAGACGCTGGCCCAGCTCAGCGTGGGTTGCCAGCACTTGTTCGACGAGGCCTTCATCCGCGTGCTGGTACGCCGGTTGCATGTGGCTCACGAACGGCTGGCGCATCCGCGGCGCATCCTTTGACGGCTTGAGCCGGCGCACGCCTTGCTGGCGTGCAGCGCAGCATGATCCAATGCTTGCCGGCGCGTGTGCGCGTGCCGCCCATCACCAACCACAAGGAATTTCGATGAAAACACTCCTGAGCGTGATCGCCCTGTGCCTGGGCTGCCTGAGCCTGCCCGCTATCGCCGCCGATGCCGCGAGCGCGCCGCTGGGCAAGCAGCAAAACAAGATGACGACGTGCAACGCCGATGCCGGCGACAAGAAGGGCGACGAGCGCAAGGCCTTCATGAAGGAGTGCCTGTCGGCCAAGAAGCCCACGCAGCAAGACAAGATGAAGACCTGCAACGCCGATGCCAAGGGCAAGAAGGGCGATGAGCGCAAGGCCTTCATGAAGAGTTGTCTGAGCGCCTGACGCGCCGCCCGGGCGGCGCGCGCCTGGTGCGCCCCGCACCGCTCGGGAACATCCCCGCCAACCCACCCGGGCGCATGGGCCGCAGCCTGCGCCAGGGGCCTGATTTTTTTGAAACCTTGAAGGAGTTCTTGTGATGAGCCACCCGTCGAACCCGTCCGGATCGCTGAGTCTGCCTGCGGGCATGCAGATCAATGCGCCGATGCTCCCCGGCTTCGAAACCATCCTCACGCTGCCGGCGCTTGAACTGGTGGCCAAACTGCACCGGGCCTTCGAGCCACGCCGCCAACAGTTGCTGGCCGCGCGCGTCGAGCGCACGAAGCGGCTCGATGCCGGTGAGCGCCCCGATTTCCTGCCCGAGACGAAGTCGATCCGCGAGGGTGACTGGAAGGTCGCACCGGTGCCGGCCGCGCTGCAGTGCCGCCGTGTCGAGATCACCGGCCCCGTCGAGGCCAAGATGATCATCAACGCCTTCAATTCGGGCGCTGACAGCTACATGACCGACTTCGAAGACAGCAATTCGCCGCTGTGGACGAACCAGATCCAGGGCCAGATCAACCTCGGCCAGGCGATCCGCCGCACGCTCACGCTCGAGTCCAAGGGCAAGGTCTACCAACTCAACGACAAGATCGCCACGCTGCAGGTGCGCCCGCGCGGCTGGCACCTCGACGAGAAGCACGTGCTGGTCGATGGCCAGCGCGTGCATGGCGGCATCTTCGACTTCGCGCTGTTCATGTTCCACAACGCCAAGGAGCAACTCGCCCGCGGCGCCGGCCCGTATTTCTACTTGCCGAAGATGGAAAGCCATCTTGAGGCACGGCTGTGGAATGACGTGTTCGTGATGACGCAAAACGAGCTGGGTCTGCCGCAAGGCACGATCAAGGCGACCGTGCTGATCGAGACCATCCTCGCGGCGTTCGAGATGGAAGAAATCCTCTACGAGCTGCGCGAGCACAGCGCCGGTCTGAACGCCGGGCGCTGGGACTACATCTTCAGCTGCATCAAGAAGTTCAAGCTCGACCGCGAGTTCTGTCTGGCCGATCGCGCCAAGGTCACGATGACCGCGCCGTTCATGCGTGCCTACGCGCTGCTGTTGCTCAAGACCTGCCACAAGCGCGGTGCGCCGGCGATCGGCGGCATGAGCGCGCTGATCCCGATCAAGAACGACCCGGCCAAAAACGACATCGCCATGGCCGGCATCATTGCCGACAAGCGCCGCGATGCCACCGACGGCTACGACGGCGGCTGGGTCGCGCACCCCGGGCTGGTCGCAGCCTCGATGAAGGAGTTCGTCGAGGTGCTCGGCGACCGTGCGAACCAGTTCGACAAGCAAAAGCCCGATGTCAACGTGACCGGCGCCGACCTGCTGAACTTCCAGCCGGAAGCGCCGATCACCGAAGCCGGCCTGCGCATGAACATCAACGTGGGCATCCATTACCTGGGCGCCTGGCTGGCCGGCAACGGCTGCGTGCCGATCCACAACCTGATGGAAGACGCAGCCACCGCCGAGATCAGCCGCTCACAGGTGTGGCAGTGGATCCGCACGCCCAAGGGCGTGCTCGAGGACGGCCGCAAGGTCACTGCCGATCTGGTGCGCTCGCTGGTGCCCGAGGAGTTGGCCAAGATCAAGGCCGGTGGCTTCGAGGGCAAGTTCGACCGCGCGGCCGAGATCTTCACCAAGATGAGCACGCAAGACGCGTTCGAAGAGTTCCTGACGCTGCCGCTCTACGAAGAAATCTGAGCGTTTCTGAGCGAAGGAATGGGAGCCCGCTCGCCGGCCTGAGCACGTTTCGTGCTTGGACTGCGCCAGGCTCTTGTTCCTTCGCAGCATGAATACGTCTTTTTCGACCCGAATCGTCGTTGTCGGCGCCGGCTTTGCCGGCACCAGCCTGGCCCGAACGCTGTGCGGCCAGTTGCCCGCCGGCTGTTCGCTCACGCTGGTGTCCGAAAACAGCTACACGACCTTCAACCCGATGCTGCCCGAGGCGGTGGGCGCTTCGGTGTTCCCGGAGCACATCGTCGTTCCGGTGCGCGAGATGCTGCGCCAGGGGCCCTCGCAGCGCTTCATCATGGGCTCGGTGGCCGGCGTCGACACCCAGGCGCGACGGCTCACGATGCAAGCGCTCAATGGCGAGATGACCCTGCCGTACGACCATCTGGTGTTGGCGCTGGGCAACCGCGCACGGCTCGACCTGATGCCCGGCATGGCCGAGCACGCGTTGCCGCTCAAGACGGTGGGCGACGCCATGCACATCCGCAACACCGTGCTGCGGCGGCTGGCGTGCATCGAGCTCGAGGCCGATCCCGAGCGCCGCCGTCAGCTCGGTCATTTCATCATCGTGGGCGGGGGCTTCTCGGGTGTGGAGGTGGCCGGCGAACTGATCGACTGCCTCGGCGACATCCGCCACTACTACCCGCGCGTGGCGCCCGATGAACTCAAGGTCACCGTGCTGCACGGGATGCCGAGGTTGCTGCCCGAGCTGTCGGCGCGCCTGGGTGCGGCCGCGCTGGAATCGCTGCGCCAGCGCGGCGTGACGGTGCGTCTGGACACCGTGGCGGCCTCGGTCTCGGCCGCGGGGGTGCACCTGAAAGACGGCGAACTGGTGGCTGGCCACACGGTGCTGGGCACCATCGGCACCTCGGCCAATCCGCTGCTCGAGCGCACCGGCATCGGCTGTGTGCAAGGACGCATCGTGGTCAACGGCGATCTGTCGGTGCCCGGCTTTGCCGGCCTGTGGGCGCTGGGCGACTGCGCCGCGGTGCCCAACGCGCTCGATGGCAGCACCTCGCCGCCCACGGCGCAGTTCGCGGTGCGTCAGGCGCGGCATCTGGCGGGCAACCTGATGCGCGCCATGAGCGGCCGTGCGACCACGCCGTTTCGCTACCGCTCGCGCGGGGCCATGGCCTCGATCGGTCACCTCAAGGGCGTGGCCGAGGTCTACGGCGTGCCGCTCACCGGTTGGCTGGCCTGGCTGGTGTGGCGCGCGTATTACCTCTCGCAGATGCCCTCAACCGGGCGGCGCCTGCGCATCTTCTTCGAGTGGGGCTGGGGCATGTTCTTCCCCTCCGACATCACGCACCTGCGCTTCACGCGCAGCGTCGAGGTGCACACCGAAGATCAGCGGCTGCACGCCACGCCAGACACGCCGGCGCCAAGCGCAGCGAGCCGAACTGCCGTGCCGGCCAAGCCCTGATCCGGCCGCGCGGCATACGGTGCCGAATCAGGCCAGCTCGCGGCCCATCAAACGCTCGAGCACGCGCAGCGGGGACTTGGCCGGGTCGTGCATGCCGGCGACCGGCAGGTAGAAGGTCTGCTCGAAGGCGAAGCGCCCGCCCATCGCGGCGTGCGGGACCTGATCGGTGTAGACCATCCAGGTGCAGCCCGGCGCGAACACAAAGTCGCGCTGTCCGCCGCTGCCCTGGTAGGCGCTGTCGGCCTTCATGCGGTCGTGCAGTTGCAGCATGAAGTGGTCGTAGTCGCTGCGCCGGCCCTTGGTGATGCCCAGCATCGCGAGCACCTGGCTGCTGCCCCACAGCGGGTTCGGCAGCGTCGCCAGATAACGGCTCGCCACCTCTTCGAAGCGCTCGCCCAGACGCCAGTGGCGCCCCTGGCCATGCGGATTCACGTTGGTGAACAGCCGAAGAATGCGTTTGCCCCGCGTCGGCGAAGACGGAAAGCTGTCGACGTGCAAGCGCGCGTCGTCCTTGCGCCATGAACTGGGCCGGCCTGCGACCTCGACCGGCCGGAAGCTGGTTCGTCCCTGTTCGATGCTGGCCACGTAACCGGGCAGCAGCGCATGCACCAGCGCACGGCTGTCGGTGGCAAAGCGCACCATCATGTCGCGCAGCACGGCCAGTTCGGCCGCATCGGCGTGACTGCCGCGCACGCTGTTGTCGGCCAGGTTCAGGCTGATGTTCTTGCCCTTGACCTCGACGCCGGCGCTCTGGAAATAGAGCGCGCGCTCGTTGTCGCGCAGCGGGAAATCCAGCTGCGGCAGCAGCAGCACGTCCCCGCTTTCGAGGGCGGTGATGGCGGAGCTCTGGTCTTGCGCGGAGCAAGGCCCAGCCCAGCTTTCAATGGCCAGTGGGGTGATTTCGGTCATCGCGCGAGCCTCCGTCGGGTGGGGTGATAGACAGCATGGTGCATGTGCGGTGCCACGGGGCGATCAGCGCCCGAGCACGCGGCGGTAGACCGCGCGGTTGCCCGCCGCCATGGTCGGCGGCGTGAAGTCCGACTCGACATAGGCCGGCCCGGCCGCGCCCAGGCGCTGGCGCAACGGCGCATCGCTGAGCAGCCGGTCGATCGCCGCGGCCAGCGCGGTGGCGTCACCCACCGGCACCAGCACGCCGGTGACCCCGTCAGCGATGGCCTCGGGGATGCCGCCCACGCGCGAGCCGATGCACGGCACCCCGGCGGCGGCGGCTTGCAGGCACACATTGCCCAGGCCTTCGGTGTAGGCCGGGTGCACCAGCACATCGAGCGCGCCCATCCACAACTCGAGGTCGGCGCGAAAGCCCGCGAATTTCACGCGGTGCTGCAAGCCGTGCAGCGCCGCCAGGGCTGGCAGGCTTGCGGACAGCGGCCCGCGGCCGAACACGATCAACTGGGCCGTCGGGTAGCGCGAGGCCAGCATCTGCAGCGACTCGAACAGCAGCGCGTGCCCCTTGCGCTCGATCAGTTGTGCGGCGATGCCGAGGATGGGCTGCGCCGGGTCCACGTCGAAGGTGGCGGCCAGCTCGGCGCGTGAGCGGGGGTGCTGGAAGTGCGCCGGGTCGATCGCGCTGTGCACCACGGTGATGTCCGAGCCGCTGACGCCCTGGCTGACCAGAACGTCCTTGACGCCCTGGGCGATGGCCACGATGTGGCGATACAGCGGGTACTTGAGCCACAGCGCCAATTGCGCCTCGCGCGTGTCGTTGCGTCGGGTCATCACCGCGGGCGCACCGACCAGCCTGGCGCCCAGCGCGCCCCACACATCGGCACCGCGCCGGCTGTGGATGTGCACCAGATCGGGCTTGAGCCGCCGCAGCAGCGCGGCAAACCGCCAGACGATGGACACATCCGCATCGCCCAGCGTGGCCAGTTCGATCACCTCGGTGCCGGCCGCGCGCGCCCGGCCGGCCATCTCGCCGCCCTTGGCGCACACCAGCGTGCTGCGCACGCCGAGCGCGGGCAGGTGCTCCGTCAGGTACAGCACCTGGCGCGCGCCACCGTAGACGAATCGACCGGTTTCCAGATGAACGACGTGCGGCGGCTGCGTGCCAGGACCGGACGTCGATGTGGATGGTTTCAAGGGCATGCCCGCAAATCAGGGAGTGAGGGACGAACCCGATGGTTTGGACGGTATCGGCAACCACGCCAGCGTGGCTTGCGCCAGCGCATAGATCCCGAAGGCCGCCGCCGCCGCCACCGCCAGCGGCGGCGCGATGCCAAAGGCCGACCAGGCGGTGACCGTGGCCACTTCGCGCGTGCCCCAGCCGCCAAAGCTCACCGGCATCGCGGCAAACAGGAAGATCGGCCCCGCCGTGAAAGCCACCACCCACCACGGCAGCACGACGCCGAAGGCGCGCCCGGCGCAGTACAGCGCACCCACCGCGAAGGCCTGCACCGCCAGCGAGGCCAGCGCCTGTCGCCGGTACTGCTGAAAACCGTGCGGCCGGCGCAGCAGTTCGACCGCCATCGCCCGCCGCCCGCCCGCGCTGGCGCCCCAGCCCGCCAGCGCCGCCAGCGTGCTCAGCACCAGCAGCGGCAGCAGCAGCACCACGCCGAGCAAGCCCGCAGCGATCACCCCGGACGGCCAGCCGTCGGGCACGTGCAGTCGCGTGCGCAAGATCTCCATCTCGGGGGATCCGAGCCCGACAAACAGCGCCAGTGCGCCGAGCGCGAACAGGATCCACAGCCCGCTCAGGCGATCAAGCACCACCGACAGGCTGGCTGCGGCCATCGGGCAGCCGTCGCGGTTGAGCTGCCAGGCGCGAAACATGTCGCCGCCGAGCACCGCCCCGGGCAGCAGCGCGTTGATGGCCACGCCGCGGAAGTACACGGCGATGGCCCAGCGCGCGCGCACCCGGTGGCCGAGCCAGCGTGCCAGCTCAGACCAGCGCAGCGACGATGACGTGTTGCCAGCAGTCGCGCTGAGCAGCCCCAGCAGCAACCAGCCGACGTCGGCACCACGCACGGCGGCCAGCACGGCTTGCGGGCCGGCCAGCCACACCACGGCGGCCAGCAGCAGCGGTGCGCCCACCAGGCGCATCAGTTGCATGGCGTGCTGGCGGGTCACCGGCATCGTGTCGGCGAGCCGGTGGATTTCATCCGGCCGCGTCCCATCGGGGGTCGATTCATCGCCGAATTGTCCCGTGTTTCGAGCCCCGCCCCGCGCGGCACCGCCTTGCGTCCACGGGCGTGCGCCGCAGGCCTGTGGCATGCGAGCGTCACCGGAGCCGCTTCAAAAAATTACTAAACTCGACTGCAGCCCCGACGCGCTGCGAATTTTTTGAAAATGGCGAATCCAGCCGATCTTCAACTGCCCATGAAAAAAAACCTCCAAAACCTGATCGACCTGATCAACAGGCTCGACTTGCGGGTATTGATATTCCTGGTTATTTTTCTGAGCACCTTTTCGCTCAGGTTGAATGAAAACGAAGAAGAGTATTTTGTGTTCGCCAAGGCCTTTGCGAACCCGCACTGGATTCCCGGGGCGCTGAGCATCCGGGATGCGCCCGGCACGCGCATCATCTTCGACAGCGTGGTGGGCTGGCTGCTGGGGTTCGCCAGCTTCGAGCAGGTGGCGGTGCTGGGGCGCGCGCTGTGCGCGCTGCTGTTCGCGTTTCCGCTGGCCCGGATATTCCGCAAGCTTCAGTTCACGAATCTCGAGGGGATTTTTGTGCTGCAGCTCATCTGCGCGATGGTGCACCAGAGTTTTTTCGGCAAGGAATGGATGTTCCTGTCGTTCGAGACCAAGGTCCTGTCGTACGTGTTCGTGTTTTACAGTATTTATTATTTATTGAGTGACAGAAATCGCCTGGCCGTATTTTTTGCGGGGCTCGCAGTCTATTTTCATGTGCTGGTCGGCGGCTGGTACCTCATTGCGTTGTTCTTGTATTTTGTGGCGGCGCGGGTTCCCTGGAGGGTGGTGTTCTCGTCGGCTTTGATATTGGCTGTTCTGCTGACGCCATTGGGTTATTACCTGGCGGGAACCTATCTTCTTGACAACCCGAATGTGATCGATGGCACCCAGGTGAGTTGGGTTTATGTGTACGTTCGAAATCCCCACCATCTGGATGTGCTCAGGCAGTTGCGTCAGATCGGATCCTCCGCGCAAATCGGCGTGGCCCTGAGTGCCGCTGCGGCTTGGCTTTGCGTGAATACCTTCTTGAAAAACAAATCGCCGGAACTTCGAAAACTGTCGCTGTTGGCGCTGGCTATTTTCTGCCAGCAGTTGCTCAGTATCGTGGCCGCCATGTTTGACACGGGCGGCGTGTTCCTGAAGTTCTACCCTTACCGGACCAGTTCGCTGTCGCTGTTTCTGACGCTGCTGATCCTGATGCTGCTGTACAAGGAGGCCGCCGGCGGCCAACGGGTGACCGCGACATCCTTGGGGCACTCGGGCGCGGGCCGAAGCGGACCATCCGCTGTCGTCACCGTGATGGTGGCTGGTCTGGCACTTGGGCTGGCGAGCAAGGTCTGCGTCAACGCGGTGGATTCCTATGCGGTGGTATTTCCATCGGTCAGGCAGACGGCCAAGATCTCGCTGTATCAATGGGTCAAAACCAATACGCCGCCCGATGCCGTCATCCTCGACCTGAACGATCGGCCCCGGGATAATCTCGACTTCATCCGCAAAACAGATCGGGATAGTTTTTCGGTCTACAAGTTCGTGCCGACCACCAACCGGCTGATCTACGAGTGGTATCAAAGGGCGCTGGAGAAAGATCGTGTTGCCAAGAATATTTCGGTCCTGCCCGAAGTGAAGTCAAAATACAAGATCAATTATGTTTTGAGCACCAAGCCACTGACCCATGAAAACCTCAGGCCGGTGTATCAAAACGAGTTCTATTTTCTCTACGCCTCCTGAGCGTTCAAGCCCGGCGCCGATGGGTTGCCTGGTGTATCCGACGCGTGGTTCATTCCGACCCCAACCTGCCGTCCACCGGTATCCCTGCTGATCCACACATGGCGCTGCTTCAAGACATCAACCTGCCGCCGTCCGCGCTGCCCGCGCAGTGCGATGTGATCGTCGTGGGCGCGGGCCCTGCGGGCAGCGCGGCGGCGCTCACGCTGGCGCGCGCCGGGTTCGATGTGGTGCTCGTCGATCAGCAGGCGTTTCCGCGCGACAAGGTCTGCGGCGACGGACTGATTCCGGATGCGCACCACGCGCTGCGTCGCCTCGGGCTGCTCGACGAGGTGCTGGCGCAAGCGCAACCGGTCGGCCATGTGGGCGTGATCGGCCCGCGCGGCGGCCGCGTCGATGTGCCGGGCACGCTGGCGGTGTTGCCGCGTCGCGAGCTCGATTGGATCTTGTGTCGCGGTGCGGTGGCGGCTGGGGCGCGCATGTTCGCGCCGCTGCGTTTCGTGGGCACGCTCGAATCGACCGTGGACGGCGTGGCGCAGGTGGTCGGCGCGCGGCTGCGTTCGGGCGACACCACGCACGAGGTGCGCGCGGCGTGGGTGCTGATCGCCAGCGGCGCGCCGCCTCAGGCGCTGCAGGCCGCCGGCGTGTGCGAGCGCCGCACGCCCAGCGGCGTGGCGCTGCGCGGCTATGTGCGCAACCCGGCGCTGGTCGGGCGGCTCAGCGAGCTGGAAGTGGTCTGGCATCCGAAGATGAAGCGCGGCTACGGCTGGATCTTTCCGTGCCCGAATGGCGTGTTCAACATCGGTGTGGGCGTGGCGCACAGCCATGCCAGGCGGCGTGGTGCGCCCGCGCGCGGCGGCGCGACGATGCAAGACGTCAACTTGCGCGCCATGTTCGAGGCGTTCACCCGCGTGCATCCCGCCGCGCGCGAGCTGGTCAGCGGCGGCGAGTGGGTCGGCGAGCTCAAGGGCGCGCCGCTGCGCTGCTCGCTCGACGGCGCGCAGTTGTCGCGCCCCGGTCTGCTGGTGAGCGGCGAGGCCGCGGGCAGCACCTACGCCTTCACCGGCGAGGGCATCGGCAAGGCGCTGGAGACCGGCACGCTGGCTGCCGAGGCGGTGATCGAGGGCCGCCGCGATGCCGCAGGCGAACCGCAGGTGCGCGCCGTCTACGAGCAGCGGGTGCGCGCGCTGGCGCCGCGCTACGCGGTCTACGAGCGCGCCCAGGCCGTCAACCACCACCCCTGGCTGGTCGACCTGCTGGTGTGGAGCGCGCGCCGCAGCCCGGGCCGCCTCAAGCGCATGAGCGGCGTGCTCGAGGAAACCCACGTCCCCAGCAGCCTGACCAGCCCGCGCGCGTGGTGGCGGCTGTTGTTCGACCGGCGCTGAAGGACCGTCCCATGTGCCAACTGCTCGGGATGAACGGCAACACGCCGACCGACATCATGTTCAGCTTCACCGGCTTTGCCACCCGCGCCGAGGAGCACCAGGACGGCTTTGGCATCGCGTTCTTCGAAGGCGCCGGGCTGCGTCTGTTCGTCGATGCGCAAAGCGCGCGCCACTCGCCGGTGGCCGAGCTGGTGCAGCGCTACCCGATCCGCTCGAACCACGTGATCGCGCACATCCGCAAGGCCACGCAGGGCCGCGTGGCGCTGGAAAACACCCACCCGTTCGTGCGCGAGCTGTGGGGTCGGTACTGGGTGTTTGCGCACAACGGCAACCTCACGGGCTATGCGCCGCGGCTGCACGCGTCGTTCCACCCGGTGGGCGACACCGACAGCGAGCTGGCGTTTTGCTGGCTGATGCAAGAGCTCGCCAAGGCGCACGCCAGCTTGCCGCCGGTGGCCGAACTCACCGCCACGCTGCGCGAGCTGGTGCCGCAGATCGCCGCGCACGGCACCTTCAACTTCATGCTCAGCCAGGGCGAGGCGCTGTGGGCGCATTGCTCGACCCAACTGAGCTACCTGGTGCGCCAGCACCCGTTTCGCGAAGCGCGGCTGCAAGACGGCGACATCAGCGTCGACTTCTCGCGGCTGACCACGCCATCGGACCGGGTCGCGGTGATCGTCACCGAGCCGCTCACGCGCGACGAGCCCTGGGTCGCGTTTGCGCCCGGTGAGCTCAAGGTGTTCGTGGGCGGCGAGCCGTTGGCGGTTTGATGGGCCGTCACGGGCCACCACCTAAGATGCGCTCGCCCGACCATCCCTTGCGGAGCACGCCCCATGAACGCACCTGCCACCCCCGTTCCGCGTTTTGACACGTTCTACCGGCACGATGCGCTCACGCAGCTGCTGGCCGATTACGCGGCAGCGCACCCCGAATTGGTGTCGGTGGTGTCGATCGGCAAGAGCCACGAAGGGCGTGACATCTGGCTGGCGGTGGTCACCAACGCGGCCACCGGCATCGACACCGACAAGCCCGCTTTCTGGGCCGACGGCAACATTCACGCCGCCGAGCTGACCGCCAGCACCGCCTGCCTGTATTACCTGCACCAGCTGGTCACCGGGTACGGCAGCGACGCGCAGATCACGCAACTGCTCGACACCCGCGTGGTCTACCTGTGTCCGCGCCTGAACCCCGACGGCGCCGAACTCGCGCTGGCCGACCGGCCGCGCCACATCCGTTCGTCGACGCGGCGCTATCCGTGGGCTGAAGATCCCGTCGATGGCTTGACGGTGGAAGACGTCGACGGCGACGGCCGCGTGCTGATGATGCGCATCGCCGATCCGCACGGCGGCCACAAGCGCTGCCAGGCCGATCCGCGGCTGATGGTGCCTCGCGAGCCCGGCGAATTCGGCGGCGAGTACTACCGCGTCATGCCCGAGGGCACGCTCAAGCACTACGACGGCCTGATCGTGAAGGTGAACGCCGATGTCGAGGGGCTGGACCTGAACCGCAACTTCCCGTCGCAGTGGCGCCAGGAATACGAGCAGCTTGGTGCCGGCCCCTACCCGGCGAGCGAGCCCGAGGTGCGTGCGATGGTCGACTTCATCACCGGCCACCCCAACATCGGCGCGGCGATCAGCTTTCACACGCACAGCGGCGTGATCCTGCGGCCGATGGGCACGCACGCCGACGAGGACATGATTGCCGAGGACCTGTGGTCGTTCAAGCGCTTCAGCGCGCTGGGCGCCAAGCTCACCGGCTACCCGGCGGTCAGCTCGTGGCACGAGTTCAAGTACCACCCCAAGGAAATCATCACCGGCACGCAGGACTGGGTCTACGAGCACCTGGGCGCGCTGTTCTGGACGGTCGAGATCTGGGCGCCCAACGCCGAGGCCGGCATCACCGGCTACCCGTGGATCGACTGGTACCGCGAGCACCCGGTGGCCGACGACTTGAAGCTGCTCAAGTGGAGCGACGAGCAGTGCGGCGGCCAGGCCCATGTCGAGTGGCGTGCGTTCGATCACCCGCAGCTCGGCGAGGTCGAGATCGGCGGCTGGGACTTCCAGAACTACTGGCGCAACCCGCCGCCGCACCTGCGTGAACGCGAGGCCGCGCGCTTCCCGGCGTGGATGACGCAGCTGGCGCTCAGCTTGCCGCGGCTCGAACTGCTGCGCACCGAGGTGCGTGCGCTCGGGCCCGACACCTGGCGTGTGCGTCTGGCGGTGGCCAACAGCGGCTGGCTGCCGTCGTACATCAGCAAGCGCGCGCTCGAGCGCAAGGTGGTGCGCGGCGTGATGTTCGAGATCCACCTGCCCACGGGCAGCGGCACCGACGGCACGACGGTCGCGCTGGTCAGCGGCCAGTTGCGCTACGAGGGCCCGCAGCTCGAAGGCCACGCGCCCAGGAACTCGCTGCTGGCGCCGCTGGGCGGGGCGAACGTGACAGCCGACCGCGCGGTCGGCGAGTGGGTGGTGCGCGCGCCGCAGGGCACGCGGCTGGCGGTCAGCGCGCGGGCCGATCGGGCCGGCGTGGTGCGCGCCGAAGTCAGCCTGGACTGACCGCCACGCCACCGCTCGAGCGGCCGGTCTGGCCGCCGCTCGGTGTCAGCGTGCCGCGTTCAGCTGCTGGCGGGTGGTTTCGGCCACGCGCCGTGCCGCCGCTGCGTAGTCGTCGCCCGCGCTGGCGTAGAGGATCGCGCGCGACGAGTTGACGGCGATCGCGCCGCTGGTGTGTCCGCCCTGCGAGCGCCAGCCCGCGCGCACCGTGGCCGCGGCGTCCCCGCCTTGCGCGCCGACGCCGGGAATCAGCAGCGGCAGCGTGGGTGCCAGCTCGCGCACACGGGCGATCTCGGCCGGGAAGGTCGCCCCCACCACGAGTCCGAGCTGGCCGGTGCGGTTCCACGCGCCTTGCGCAAGCCGCGCCACGTGCTCGAACAGCAAGTCGCCGGGGCGGCCGTCGGCGCCGACCAGCCGCTGCGCCTGCAGGTCCGAGCCGCCCGCGTTCGAGGTGCGGCACAGCAGGATCAAGCCCTTGTCGGCGTAGTCGAGGTAGGGCTCGATCGAGTCGTGGCCCATGAATGGCGACAGCGTCACCGCGTCGGCGCGGTAGCGCTCGAAGGCCTCCCGGGCGTACTGCTGCGCGGTGCTGCCGATGTCGCCGCGTTTGGCGTCGAGGATCACCGGCACCTGCGGTGCGACCGCATGGATGTGCGCGATCAGCTGCTCGAGCTGGTCTTCGGCGCGGTGCGCCGCGAAGTAGGCGATCTGCGGCTTGAAGGCGATCGCCTGGTCTTTGGTGGCATCGACGATCGCCGCGCAGAAGTCGAAGATGCGCGCCGCATCACCCTTCCAGGCGCCGGGAAACTTCGCCGGCTCGGGGTCGAGTCCCACACACAGCAAGGAGTCGTTGGCGCGCTCGGCCGCAGCGAGCTGGTCGGTGAACTTCATGGCGAGTGCGCTCAGCCGATGCGCCGTGCCAGCTGCGCGGCCAGCCCGATGTACGAGCCCGGCGTCATCGCGAGCAGACGCTCTTTTTCAGCCGCCGGGATTTCCAGCGTGCCGATGAACTGATGGATCGACTCGCGGGTGATCGACTTGCCGCGCGTGAGCTCCTTCAGGCGCTCGTACGGGTTGGGCAGGCTGTAGCGGCGCATCACCGTCTGGATCGGCTCGGCGAGCACTTCCCAGGCGTCGCCGAGGTCGGCCGCGAGCTTGGCCTCATTGACCTCGAGCTTGCCCAAACCGCGCAGCAGGCTGTCGGCGCCGAGCAGCGCGTAGCCCAGCGCCACGCCCATGTTGCGCAGCACGGTGCTGTCGGTGAGGTCGCGCTGCATGCGGCTGATCGGCAGCTTCTGGCTCAGGTGCGTGAGCAGCGCGTTGGCCAGGCCGAAGTTGCCCTCGGCGTTTTCGAAGTCGATCGGGTTGACCTTGTGCGGCATGGTGCTGCTGCCGATCTCACCCTCTTTGAGCCGCTGCTTGAAAAAGCCCAGGCTGATGTAGCTCCACACGTCGCGCGACCAGTCGATGAGGATGGTGTTGCTGCGCGTGAACGCGTCAAACAGTTCGGCCATGCAGTCGTGCGGCTCGATCTGGATCGTGTACGGGTTGAAGCTCAGGCCGAGCTGCTGCTCGACCACGCCGCGGCTGAAAGCCTCCCAGTCCACATCGGGGTAGGCCGCCAGGTGCGCGTTGTAGTTGCCCACCGCGCCGTTCATCTTGGCCAGCAGCTGCACGCCGGCGATGCGAGCGCGCGCGGTCAGCAGCCGTGCCACCACGTTGGCGACTTCCTTGCCCAGCGTGGTCGGGCTGGCGGTCTGGCCGTGGGTGCGGCTGAGCATGGGCAGATCGGCCAGGCCGTGGGCCAGTGCCGTCATCGACGCGATGATGCGGTCGAGCGCCGGCAGCATCACCTCGGCGCGCGCGGCTTGCAGCATCAGCGCGTGGCTGGTGTTGTTGATGTCCTCGCTGGTGCACGCGAAATGCACGAACTCGCTGGCCGCGAGCAACTCCGGCGTGCCGGCGAACTGCGCCTTGAGCCAGTACTCGACCGCCTTCACATCGTGATTGGTGGTGCGCTCGATGTCCTTGATGGCTTGCGCGTCGGCTTCTGAAAAGCCGCTCACCTTCGCGCGCAGCAGCGAGCGGGTGGGGGCCGACAGCGGTGCGAACTCGGGCAGGCCGGCGTCGGACAGCGCGATGAACCATTCGACTTCAACTTGCACGCGGCGGTGCATCAGGCCGTATTCACTGAGCAGCGCGCGCAGCGGCGCGACCTTGGCGGCATAACGGCCGTCCAGCGGCGACAAGGCGGTGAGCGGGGAGAGGTTCATCAGACAGGCGCGGGCACGAGGCCGCGGTGGGGCAGGAAGTGGCCGAAGTTTAGGCGCCAGGGCGCACGGGCCGACTCGCTGGCGCGCGTTGGCCTGTGGGGCGCAGCGTCAAGCCGCGCCAGACCGCGCGAAGCGCGCCGGCGTGAAAACCTCCGTCGTTAGAATGAATTTCACATTCCGTTACACCCCTGCTTTCCTCCTGCGGCCACACGCGTCACGCGTTCTTTCATGAAACTCCTCGGTTCGCTCACCAGTCCTTACGTGCGCAAGGTTCGCGTCGTGCTGGCCGAAAAAAAGCTCGACTACCACCTCGAGCTCGAAGACGTGTGGGGCGATGACCGCATCCTCGCGTCCAACCCGCTGGGCAAGGTGCCTTGCCTGGTGATGGAAGGCGGCGAGGCGGTGTTCGATTCGCGGGTGATCGTTGAGTACGTCGACACCTTGTCGCCGGTCGGCCGGTTGATTCCCGAGCGCGGCCGCGAGCGCGCCGAGGTGCGCACCTGGGAGGCGCTGGCCGATGGCGTGCTCGACGCCGCGATCGCCGTGCGGCTCGAGCAGAACTGGGTAGGCCGCGCCGAGGGCGAGCGCAGCTCTGCCTGGGTGGATCGCCAGATGGGCAAGGTGCATTCCTCGCTGACGGCGATGAATGCCGGCCTGGCCGACAAGCCCTGGTGCTGCAACGGCAACCATCTCACGCTGGCCGATGTGGCCGTGGGCTGCGCGCTGGCGTACCTCGACTTCCGCTTTGCGCACATCGACTGGCGCGGCTCGCACGGCAACTTGCAGCGGCTGTCCGAAAAGCTGTTCGCCCGGCCCAGCTTCATCGACAGCCAGCCGCCCGCGGCCTGAGCCACTAGGCGTGGCGCCTCAGGCGGGCTTCATCACCTTGAAGCTGCCCGCCTGCGCCATCGGCCAGTAGAACTGGAACACGTTATGCGGCAACTCGCCGGCGAGCAGTGCCCCTGGCTTGACGAAAGGCAGCAGGTTGCTCAGCAGCTGGACCTTGTTGTCTTCCGTGCGGCGCACGATGTGGTCGGCGGTGATGTCCTCGGGGTGGTCCAGCCCGGCGGCTTGCACCAGTTCCTGCAGCGCCTTGAGTGTGCTGTGGTGAAAGTTCAACACCCGCTCGGCCTTGGTCGGCACCACCAGCGCTTGCTGGCGCCTCGGATCCTGCGTGCTGACCCCCGTCGGGCAGTTGCCGGTGTGGCAGGTCTGGGCCTGCACGCAACCCAGCGCGAACATGAAGCCGCGCGCCGAATTGCACCAGTCGGCGCCCAGCGCCATGGCCCGCACGATGTCGAACGCGCTGACCACCTTGCCCGCGCAGCCGATCTTCACGCGGTGGCGCAGGTTCAGCCCGACCAGCGTGTTGTGCACCAGCAGCAGACCCTCTTGCAGCGGCGCGCCCACGTGGTCGGTGAATTCCAGCGGTGCGGCCCCGGTGCCGCCTTCACCACCATCGACCACGATGAAGTCGGGCGTGATGCCGGTCTCGAGCATCGCCTTGGCGATCGCGAACCACTCCCAGGGGTGGCCGATGCACAGCTTGAAGCCCACAGGCTTGCCGAGCGACAAGTCGCGCAGGCGGTCGATGAACTGCATCATCTCGATCGGCGTGGCGAACGCGCTGTGGCGGCACGGGCTGACGCAGTCGACCCACGGCGGCACGCCGCGCGTCTCGGCAATCTCGATGGTCACCTTCGGGCCGGGCAGCACGCCGCCGTGGCCCGGCTTGGCGCCCTGGCTCAGCTTGAGCTCGATCATCTTGACCTGCGGGCTGGCCGCGTTTTCGGCAAACAGCTCGGCGTTGAAGCTGCCATCGGCGTTGCGGCAGCCGAAGTAGCCCGAGCCTATTTCCCAGATCAGGTCGCCGCCCGCGCCATCGGCGAGTGCTCCGCGGTGATAGCGGCTGATCGAGCCTTCGCCGGTGTCGTGCGCGAAGCCGCCGCGCCGCGCGCCCTCGTTGAGCGCCAGGATGGCGTTGGCCGACAGCGCGCCGAAGCTCATCGCCGAGATGTTGAACACGCTCGCGCTGTAGGGCTGCGTGCACGGCGTGCCGGTCTGGCCGGCCTGAGCGCCGCCGATGACGATGCGAAAGTCGTGGCTGGGCAGCACCGAGGGCTGCAGCGAGTGGTTGATCCACTCGTAGCCCTTCGCGTTGACGTCCTTCTGGGTACCGAACGGTCGCTTGTCGGACTGGCCCTTGGCGCGCTGGTAGACCAGCGAGCGCTGCTGGCGTGAAAACGGTGCCGCCTCGCTGTCGTTCTCGATGAAGTACTGGCGGATTTCCGGGCGGATCAGTTCGAGCAGGAAGCGCATGTGGCCGAGCACCGGGTAGTTGCGCAGGATCGAATGACCCGGCTGCCGCACGTCGTAGCCGCCGAGCAGCACCAGTGCTCCCAGGGTCAGCGGCACCAGCCAGAACCAGGCGTACCCGTGTGGCAGCGAGAGCTCCACCCACAGGCTGATCGCGAAGCCCACCGCGCAGGCGACCCAAGCGGCATAGCGCACCGGCAGGTGGGCGTCGAGTTTCGAGAGCCAGACATTCATCGGGGTGTCCTCGCAAACCGGCACGTCGGTCGCTCATGGCGATGCTAGCGGCAGGCGGTGGGTTCCCGACCCTCGACACACAGCCTCGTCATTCGCCTTGTGGGTGGTGCCGATTCGGCAGGCGCGTCGCGCAGGGGTGGCTGGCTATACTGGGTCCAGCGCTGATTTGCTCCGGCTTGCGGGCGCTCTACAAAACCCGCTAAACACAGGATTCACGAGACCCCCCGCCCCTTGCGCGTCCGCCGGCGCCCGTCGCCGCTCCCTTGACCCAGGCTCGAGCCGCTGTGCGGCCAGCCGCCGACCGTGTGCACGTTGATGAATTCGCTGGGACACGTCCGACCGCAAACGATGTCGTTCGCGCAGGCACTGCCGCTGCGCAGCGGCGCGCTGCTGCGCGACTACATGCTGATGTTCGAGACCTACGGCACCTTGAACGCCGAGCGTTCGAACGCGGTGCTGGTGTGCCATGCGCTCAACGCCAGCCACCACGTCGCGGGCACCTACGAAGGCGAGCCGAAAAGCGCCGGCTGGTGGGACAACCTGGTCGGCCCGGGCAAGCCGCTCGACACCGACCGCTTCTTCGTGATCGGCGTCAACAACCCCGGCTCGTGCTTCGGCTCGACCGGCCCGACGCACCTCAACCCGGCCACCGGACAGCCCTACGGCGCGGACTTTCCGGTCGTCACGGTCGAAGACTGGGTCGATGCGCAATCGCGGCTGTGCGAAGCGCTGGGCATCGCCCAACTCGCCGCGGTGATCGGCGGCAGCCTGGGCGGCATGCAAGCGCTCGACTGGGCGATCCGCTATCCGCAACGCATCAGGCACTGCATCGCGATCGCGACCGCGCCCAACCTGTCGGCGCAGAACATCGCTTTCAACGAGGTGGCGCGGCGCGCCATCGTGACCGACCCCGACTTCCACGCCGGTCACTATCAGGCGCACGGCGTGGTGCCGCGGCGCGGCCTGCGCGTGGCTCGCATGATCGGCCACATCACCTACCTGAGCGATGACACGATGGCCGCCAAGTTCGGCCGCAACCTGCGCGAGGCCAGCGAGCCGCGCTACACGACGCAAGACATCGAGTTCGAGATCGAGAGCTACCTGCGCCACCAGGGCGACAAGTTCAGCGAGTACTTCGACGCCAACAGCTACTTGCTGATCACCCGCGTGCTCGACTACTTCGACCCGGCGCGCGAGCACGGCGGCGACCTGTCGGCCGCGTTCGCTGCGGCGCGCGCGAAGTTCCAGCTGGTGAGCTTCACCACCGACTGGCGCTTTCCGCCGGCGCGTTCGCGCGAGATCGTCAAGGCGCTGCTCGACAACCGGCTCGACGTCAGTTATGCCGAGATCGCCGCGCCGCACGGCCACGATGCCTTCTTGCTCGACGATGCGCGCTACCACGGCGTGCTGCGTGCGCGCTTCGAGCGCATCGCCCGCGAGATCGCCTTGGAGGCCGCGCGATGAACGACCGGCAAGCGCTTGAACTGATCGCCGCGCTGGTGCCGCCCGGCTCGCGCGTGCTCGATCTGGGCTGCGGCTCGGGCGAGACACTGGCCTACCTGCGCGACCATCGCCAGTGCACCGGTTATGGCATCGAGATCGCCGACGCCAACGTGCTGGCGTGCGAGCAGCGCGGCGTCAACGTGATCCAGCTCAACCTCGAAGAAGGTCTGGCCATCTTCGACGATCAGAGCTTCGACGTGGTGCTGCAGCTCGACACGCTCCAGCACCTGCGCAACACCGAGCGCATGCTGATCGAGACCGCCCGCGTCGGGCGCATCGGCATCGTGTCGTTCCCGAATTTCGCGCATTGGCCGAACCGGCTGAGCGTGGTCGGCGGGCGCATGCCGGTGACGCGCGCGCTGCCCTACGAGTGGTACGACACGCCCAACATCCGCGTGAGCACCTATGCCGATTTCGAGGGGCTGGCGCGGCGTTGCGGGCTGCGTATCCTCGACGCGTTCGGCATCCAGAACGGTGCGGGCGTGCGCCGCTGGCCGAACCTGATGGCCAGCGTGGCGGTGTTCAAGTTCGAGCGCAGCTAGGACCTCGCAGCACCTGCTGCCTTTGTTGTGACCCTGATGTGGAGTTTCCTGCGATGACGACGCCCGACCTGCAAGCCCTGATCGCCCGCCTGGGCGTGGCCGCCCGCGCTGCCAGCGCACGCATGGCCGCAGCGCCCACGGCGGCGCGCAACCGTGCCCTGGTGGCGCTGGCGCGGCTGCTGCGCGCCGATGTCGCCGCGCTGCGCGAGGCCAACGCGCTCGATCTGGCCGCCGCCACTGCGGCGGGCACGCCTGCCGCGATGCTCGACCGGCTGAAGCTGACCGACGCGGTGATCGCCACCGTGGCCGAAGGCTGCGAGCAGATCGCCGGCATGCCCGACCCGATCGGCGAGATCACCCACTTGCGCCAGCGCCCGAGCGGCATCGCGGTGGGCCAGATGCGCGTGCCGCTGGGCGTGTTCGGCATGATCTACGAGAGCCGGCCCAACGTGACGATCGAGGCCGCATCGCTGTCGATCAAGAGCGGCAACGCGTGCATCCTGCGCGGCGGCTCCGAGGCCATCCACTCCAACCTGGCACTGTGGAAGCTGGTGCAAGCCGCGCTGGTGGAAGCCGGCTTGCCGGCCGACGCGGTGCAACTCGTGCAGACCACCGACCGCGCCGCCGTGGGCCACCTCATCGCCTCGCCCGAAGCGGTCGACGTGATCATTCCGCGCGGCGGCAAGGGGCTGATCGAGCGCATCTCGCGCGAGGCCAAGGTGCCCGTCATCAAGCACCTGGACGGCAACTGCCACGTCTACGTCGATGCCTCTGCCGAGATGGCGCTGGCGTTGCGCGTCACCGACAACGCCAAGACGCAGAAGTACAGCCCGTGCAACGCGGCCGAGTCGCTGCTCGTGCACTCGGCGATGGCCGCCGAATTCCTGCCGCGCATCGGCGCGCTGTTCGCCGCCAAGGGCGTCGAGATGCGCGGCGATGCGACCAGCGTGGCGCTGCTGTCGGGCATCCCCGGCGCGCGCGTGGTGGCGGCCACCGAGCAGGACTGGTTCGAGGAGTACCTCGCGCCCATCATCAGTGTGAAGGTGGTCGACGACCTCGATGCCGCGATCGCGCACATCAACCGCTACGGATCGCACCACACCGACGCCATCCTCACCGAACACCACCCGAGCGCCATGCGCTTCTTGCGTGAGGTCGATTCATCGAGCGTGATGGTCAACGCCAGCACGCGCTTTGCCGACGGCTTCGAGTACGGGCTGGGCGCCGAGATCGGCATCAGCACCGACAAGCTGCACGCCCGCGGCCCGGTCGGCATGGAAGGCCTGACCTCGCTGAAGTGGGTGGTGCTGGGGCAGGGCGAGGTTCGCACTTGAGCCTATCCGTGCGGCGGCCGGCGCGTTGAGCGCACCCGCATGAGCACCACCCAGATCGCCTTGCTGGCGACATGCGTGATCCTGGTGTTCTGGGGCGTGGGCGCCTACAACCGCCTGGTGGCCTTGCGCAACGCGATAGCCCGCGCAATGGCACCGCTCGAGTCGCAGATCCGGCAGCGCCACGACCTGCTGCTGCGCTGGTGCGATGCGCTGGCCCCGGTGCTCGAGCCGTCAACGCAGTGGAGTGACGCCTTTCAAGCCGCCTGCGCCCAATTGCAAGGAGCCGCTGACGCGCTGGTGGCGCAACCCACCTCCGCACCCGTGGCGGGCAGTTTGCGTCTGGCCGAGTCGGTGCTGGTCTCGGCGCGTCAGCGCCTGCAAGCCGAGTTGCCCGCTCGCCATGAGCGCCTGAGCGGCCTCGAGACCGAGGTGCTCGGCGAGCAAATCACCGCCGCCGACAACACCTTGGCATTTGCCCGCGATCAGTTCAATGCGGCGACCGATCACTACAACCGGGCGGTGCGACAGTTTCCGACCTGGGTGATCGCAGGCCTGTTCCGTTTCAGGCTGGCCGGCACGCTGTGATGTGGCCGGCGCCCTGCCTCAGCCCTGGCCCATGATGGACGCGGTGGCCACCAGTTCGTTGAACAGCGCCAGCGACACCTCGCCTGACACCGCATACGGATCAAGCTCCGGGCGCTCCGAGTACTTGAGCAGCAGGCCCGGGTTGAGCCGGTTCAGGTTGACCTGTCCCATCGACCAGCTGGCAAAGCTGCGCTCGCCGATCTCCTGGTAACTGAGCAGCACCACGTCACGGTGCCTCGGGTCGCTGGCGATGCGGTTGTAGAGCGCGCTCACCGGCGATCGGCCACCTTCGAGCACCTGCAAGAAGATGCCGCCCGAAAAGCACAGCACGCCGGTCACGCCGAGGTCCGGGTTGTTGGCCTTGGACTTCTTGAGGATGGCGCTCAGCACTTCCTGATCGACGGAATCGGTGGCACGGCTGGCATACATCAAGCGCACGAGCATGGGTTTCTCCTGGGCGGCGGGCGGGTTCGAAGGCTCAGCGCTTGCTCTGATCAAGCAGCGACAGAAATTCGCGCCTCAGGTTGGCGTCTTTCAGGAAGGCGCCGCGCATCACGCTGTTGACCATCTTGGCTGAAGTGTCCTTCACGCCGCGCCAGTGCATGCAGAAGTGGTCGGCTTCCATCACGATGGCCAGGCCGTCGGGCTTGACGCGGTCTTGCAACTCGTTGGCCAGCATCATCACCGCTTCTTCCTGGATTTGCGGGCGGCTCATGATCCAGTCGCAGATGCGCGCGTACTTCGACAGGCCGATCAGGTTCGAGTGCTCGTTGGGCAGGACGCCGATCCACACCCGGCCCATGATCGGGCACAGGTGGTGCGAGCACGCGCTGCGCACGGTGACCGGCCCGACGATCATCAGCTCATTGAGCCGCGAGACGTTCGGAAACTCCGTGACGGACGGCATCGGCGTGTAACGCCCGCCAAACACCTCGGTCAGGAACATCTTGGCCACGCGCTGCGCGGTTTCGCGCGTGTTGTGGTCGCTGTCGGTGTCGATCACCAGCGCTTCGAGCACCTGCTGCATCTTGTCTTGCACCTCGGCGCGCAACTCCTCGATGTCGCCTTCTTCCATGAAGGCCGAGATGTTGTCGTTGGCGTGGTAGCGGCAGTCGGCGGCGATGAGCCGGTAGCGGATGCGCTGCGATGCGCTCATTGGCGCCAGCTGCGCTTCGCTGCGCAATAACGTGGTGTCCGGATCAACGGGCATGTGGCGCGTCTCCTTGGTTTTTCTTCGTGGTTCGAAAGGAGCGTAACCCCATTCGACGACCCGTAGACTTCCAAGGGTGAATCCAACCGGCAACGCTCTCCCCACGCCTGCCGGTATTGCCGGCATCCCGTCCGGCACTGGCCCGGCGCTGTCCCGATTGCTCGGTCTGGCCGGCGAGGCGGTCGCGGCAGTGCGCGCCGGCGAGTCCCTGACCGCCGCGCTCGCGCGTTGCCCGAGCGACGTGCGACCCGGGGTTCAGTCGCTGAGCTTCCATGTGCTGCGCCGCCTCGGCCAGGCGCTGGCCGCGCGCGAGGTGCTGGTGCCCAAGGCGCCACCCAAGCCGGTGGATGCCTTGCTGCTGAGCGCGCTGGCGCTGCTGTGGCCCGACGGCCAGGCGCCTTACGCCGACCACACGCTGGTCGATCAGGCGGTCAACGCCGCTCGCCAGCGATACCCGGCCAGCGCCGGCTTCATCAACGCGGTGCTGCGGCGCTTCCTGCGCGAGCGCGCGGCCTTGCTCGAGGCCGCGCAACGCACACTGAGCGGTCGCCACAACCACCCGCAGTGGTGGATCGAACGCCTGCAAGCCGACTGGCCTGAGCAGTGGGCCGCGCTGCTCGAGGCCAACGACCTGCGTCCGCCGATGACGCTGCGTGTCAACACGCGGCGCGGCAGCGTGGCGCACTACCTGCAGCGCCTGGCCGATGCTGGTCTGGGTGCGCGCCCGGTGGGCGAGCACGGCGTGCTGCTCGATGCGCCATGCCCGGTGCAGCGCCTGCCCGGCTTTGCCGAGGGCGATGTGTCGGTGCAGGACGAATCGGCTCAGCGGGCCGCGCCGCTGCTGCTCGCCGGTGCGGCGCTGCCGCCGGGCGCACGGGTGCTCGATGCCTGTGCCGCACCGGGCGGCAAGACCGCGCACCTGCTGGAGCTGGCCGACCTCGATGTGCTGGCGCTCGACCACGACGCGCTGCGCCTGATTCGGGTGCGCGAAACGCTCGACCGGCTGCATCTGGCGGCCACGTTGTGCGCGGGTGACGCCGGTCAGCCCGACGACTGGTGGGACGGCCAGCCGTTCGATGCCATCTTGCTCGATGCACCGTGCTCGGCCTCGGGCATCGTGCGCCGCCATCCTGACGTGCGCTGGCTGCGGCGCGCCAGCGACATCCCCACGCTGGCGGCGCTGCAAGCGCGGCTGCTCGCCGCGCTGTGGCCGCTGCTCAAGCCCGGCGGTCGCCTGCTGTACTGCACCTGCTCGGTCTTCAAGGCCGAGGGGCAGGACCAGATCGACGTATTTTTGCAACGCAACATGGACGCCCGGCTCGCCGAACAGCCGCTCTCACCCGGTCATCTGCTGCCGCTGGTCGACAATCGACCCGAGGCGGATTCAGCTGAAAACAGGGTTCCCGCCGATGGATTTTTCTACGCCTTGCTGATCAAGAACTGACCCCGGGCACTGCTGTGCAACCTCACGCAACGGATCGCTGCTCTTCCAGACCCGGTGCGATGTGCAACCGGTGGACCGGCGCGCTGCGTGTGTGGCTGCTGGTGTGCGCCATGGGGTGCTTTGCCGCCTGGGCCGGCGAGCCTGTGCCCGAACTCAGCGTGTTCGAGCTCGTGCGCAACGAGGACGGCGTGGCGCTCAATTTCGCGGCGCGCTTCGATATGCCGCCCAGCGTCGAAGATGCCTTGCTCAAGGGCGTTCCGCTGCATTTCGTGGCCGAAGCGGCCCTGTTCCGTGAGCGCTGGTACTGGCGCGATCAACCGGTCAGCCGCGTCAGCCGCACCTGGCGGCTGGCCTACCAGCCGCTCACCCGTTCCTACCGGGTCAGCTTTGGCGGGTTGAGCCAGAACTTCGACAGTGCCGCCGAGGCCGTGGCGGTGGTGCGCCGCATGGCCGGCTGGCGCCTTGCCGAGCCGGCGCAGCTCGAGGCCAGCGGCAAGTACTACGTGGAGTTCAGCTACAAGCTCGACACCACCATGCTGCCGCGCCCGATGCAGATCGGCATCGGCGGCCAGCCCGAGTGGCTGTTGCAGCTTGAGAAGGTTCAGCGTCTGCCTGCGCCCTAGGATGCGCCGATGACCAAAGCCAACCGCTGGGCATGGATCATCTCGCTGGTGGTCGTCACCGGCGCCAGCCTCGTGCTGACGTTCCTGCTGTCGATCACCACCAACAACCGTTCGTTCTACGAGCAGCACTACGAGTGGCTGTTCTGGCTCAACATCGTGGTGGCGGTGCTGCTCGTGCTGGTGATCGGCATTGCCGCCGTTCGCATGTGGCTGCGCGTGCAGCGCGGCAAGTTCGGCGGGCGGTTGCTGCTCAAGCTGGCGGCCATCTTTGCGCTGGTGGGCGTGCTGCCCGGCGTGCTGATCTACACGGTGAGCTACCAGTTCGTCTCGCGTGGCATCGAGAGCTGGTTCGACGTCAAGGTCGAAGGCGCGCTGGATGCCGGTCTGGCGCTCGGGCGCGGCATGCTCGACGCGCAGCTCAACGACGTTTCCCACCAGACGCAAATGGCCGCCGAGCGGCTGGGCGATTCTGGCGGCGAGGTGCAGCCGCTGGCGCTCGAGCGGCTGCGCGAGCAGCTCGCGGCGAGTGATCTGGCCATCGTCAATGGCGCCGGCCAGGTGCTGCTGTCAGTGGCCCGTTCGGCCGATCTGCAAAAGCCGGACAGGCCTTCGCCCACCTTGCTGAGCAACGCCCGCCATTCGCGCGTGGCGGCACGCATCGAGGGCCTGGACGACGATGGCTCCGGCGCACCGGCCCCGGGCAGCGGGCCGGCACGCATCCGCGCCATCGCGCTGGTGCCCAGTGCGGACATCGCGCTTGCTCGCCAGGAGCGCTATCTGCTGGCCACCACGCTGTTGCCGGCGTCGCTGGCCACCCACGCGATGGCCGTGCAGTCGGCGTACCGTGAATACCAGCAGCGCTCGCTGGCCCGCGAGGGGCTGCGCAAGATGTACATCGGCACACTGACCCTCACGCTGATCCTGGCGGTGTTTGGCGCCTTGCTGCTCGCGGTGACGCTGTCCAACCAGCTCGCCCAGCCGCTGCTGCTGCTGGCCGAAGGCGTGCGGCAGGTGGCCAAGGGCGATCTGGGCGTCAAGAAGGTGTTCGACTCGCGCGATGAGCTCGGGGGCCTGACACGCTCGTTTGCCGACATGACCGAGCAGCTGTCCGAGGCGCGCGCACTGGTGCAGCGCAGCGTCTCGCAGGTCGAAGGCGCGCGCGCCAACTTGCAGACCATCCTCGACAACCTGACCGCCGGCGTGATCGTGTTCGACCGCGACGGCCGCATCGACACCGTGAACCCGGGCGCCACGCGCATCGTGCGACTGCCGCTGTCGGCCTATCAGGGACGCCGTCTGGAAGAGGTCGAAGGCCTCGAGTCGTTTGGCGCCGCGGTGTGGCAGCGTTTCGAGTCGCAGGCCGATGGCCCCGACGCCGGCGAGCGCGGCCACTGGCAAGACGCCTTCGAGTTGCAGACCGGCCCCAACCGCGACACGCTGAACCTGCTGGTTCGCGGTGCCGACATGCCGCAAGGCGCCCACCTGATGGTGTTTGACGACATCACCGAGGTGGTGTCCGCGCAGCGCATCGAGGCCTGGAGCGAGGTCGCGCGGCGGCTCGCCCACGAGATCAAGAACCCGCTCACGCCGATCCAGCTGTCCGCCGAGCGGCTCGAGCACAAGCTCGCGTCCAAGCTCGAAGGTGCCGATCAGGCCATGCTGGTGCGCGCCGTCGGCACCATCGTCACCCAGGTGCAGGCGATGAAAACGCTGGTCAACGAGTTCCGTGATTACGCCCGTCTGCCCGCAGCGAATCTGAGCCCGCTCGATCTCAACGTGCTGGTGGGCGAGGTGCTCACGCTGTACGCCACCGCGCAGGAGGACGGCTCCCTCGCCTTCACACCGCAGGCCGACCTGCCGCCGATCGTGGGCGATGCGACCCAGCTGCGCCAGGTCATCCACAACCTGGTTCAAAACGCCCTTGATGCGGTCGCCGAGCAGCCGCGCGGCCAGGCGCACGTGAGCGTGCGGACCGAAGTGGCGCGCAACGAAGCCGGTGGCGTGCGCGCGGTGCGTCTGCACATCGCCGACAACGGGCCGGGGTTTCCCGACAAGGTGCTCAAGCGCGCGTTCGAGCCGTACGTCACCACCAAGGCCAAGGGCACCGGGCTCGGGCTGGCCGTCGTGAAGAAGATTGCCGACGAACATGGAGCGCGCGCGCGCCTCATGAACGTGGTCGTCACCGACAGCGAAGGAGCGCAGGGAATACCGGTGGTCCGGGGCGCTCAAGTTTCGCTATCATTTTCGAAGTTTGCGCACACACAAGCGCATGCCGTGGCAGCGTCCACCGACACCGCGCCCGCTCACTGAGGGCTCATGGCTTCCATTCTTGTTGTTGATGATGAGCTCGGTATCCGAGCCCTGTTGTGCGAGATCCTGACCGACGAAGGTCACACCGTCGAGCTGGCCGAAAACGCGGGCCAGGCGCGTGCCGCGCGTGAGCGCGCTCGCCCCGATCTGGTGTTGCTCGACATCTGGATGCCCGACGTTGACGGG